>CAJFNY010000034.1 GCA_904395865.1 uncultured Oscillospiraceae bacterium | reverse complement strand
GTCCACGGTGTCCTCATAGGAGATGTTGATGGCGCAGTCGCCCATGGCCAGCATCTCGTCGCCGCGGCAGAGGATGAAGCAGGAGGAGACCAGGTGAGAGCCCTTGCGGGTCTTGACCAGCTGCAGGGCGGGACGGACGGTATCGGCCGTGGAGTACGTGGCGCCGCCCAGCAGCGCGTCGGCCACGCCCATCTTGACGAGCATGGTGCCGAAGTAGTTGCCCTTGCTCAGGGCGGCGCGGCACTCGTCGGCCGTCATCTTGCCCTTGCGCAGCTCCACCATCTTATCGACCATCTCGTCCATGCCGGGATACGTCAGGGGATCGAGGATTTCCAGACCCTCGATGTCGAAACCACCCTTGGCGGCATTGGCCTTGACTTCCTCCACGTTGCCCACCAGGATCGGGGTCAGGAAGCCGCCCTTCTTCAGACGGTCGGCCGCCTCCAGGATCCGGGCGTCGGGACCCTCGGTAAAGACGATCTTACGGGGGTTGGCTTTGAGGATTTCAACGAGATTTTCAAACATCGGTACGTACCTCCAATTTTTCTGCGGCAAAGCCGCACAACTCTCTATTCTGCATTATACACCGTTTTTGCGCGGCTCTCAACCGTTTGACGGCAAAAAATTTGACGCAGGGAAGCGCGGCCGCTGCCGGGAACGGAGCTCCAGCGGCACGCCGGTCAGCGGATGGGGCAGCGCCAGCGCGGCGGCGCACAGCTGCAGGCCGCAGGGCTCGCCGCGGCCGTAGTCCCGGTCACCGAGAATCGGGCAGCCCAGGGACGCGCAGTGAACCCGCAGCTGGTGCGTCCGGCCCGTGACCGGCCGCAGCTCCAGCAGCGCATAATCCCCAGAACGGTCGAGAAGCCGGTATTCGGTGCGGGCCGGCTGGCCGTCGGGGCGGATCTCCCGCAGGAGGCTGCGGCCGCCGCGGCGGGCGATGGGGGCGTCCACGGTGCCGGCCACGGCCGGGGGCGCGCCGGACACAGTGGCCAGGTACGTCTTGCGAAGCTGCCCGCCGGCCTGGAGCCGGTTCAGAAGCCCGTGGATGTGGGCGTGCTTGGCCAGCAGAACGACGCCGAAGGTGTCCCGGTCCAGCCGGGTGGCCAGGTGGATGCCGCAGGGCTGGCCCGTGGCGGCGAAGTACCCGGCCGCACGGTTGGCCAGCGTCCCGGTGAGGCGGGAGGCGGTGGGGTGGCACCAGAGCCCCGCCGGCTTGTCCACGGCCAGCAGGGCCTCGTCCTCGTACAGGATCGCCAGGGGCCCGTCCTCCGCCGGAAAGGCCGGCGGCGATTCCTCCAGCACGGCCGTGACCACGTCGCCGGGGACGGCCGGCGCGTTCACGAAGGCGGGGACGCCGTTGATCCGGAAGGCGCCGGCGGCCTTCCCGACCCGCACCTGCGTGGCGGACAGACCCAGCTCCCGCCGGAGCACCTGCCCCAGCGGCGCGGCGTGAACGACGGTGTGCGTGAGAACCATTCCGGCACCTCCTTTCCCATGCCATTGTGGCACAGCCCGGCGGGAAAAGCAAGGGGTTGACGCTGACCTGTGGCCCGTCTGACGGGAATCGGGCCCGGCAGGGACAGCCCCTGCCGGAGCTTCTCATGCGCAAGCGGTGCTGCCAGGGAAGTACGTTGGGATTCTGGTACGGGAAGGTCGGGCGGGTGAAAAGTCAGGGAGGGAGTCGCGGATGACCGCGATTCCCTCCCCTGTGCTGATGTGCGTATTTGCGGCCGTCACGCCGCCGGCTGGACGGCGGCGTACTCCTCGGCGAAGCCGGCGGTGTCCACGGTGAACAGGTAGCTGGTCGTCTCGAAGCGGCCGCTCTGCAGGTAGAAGCTGACCTCCTCCTGACTCGTCATGGCGGCGATCACGTCGTCCACGTAGTCGTCGTCCAGGACCAGGCGGTCGCCGTTCTCGTAGAAGTACCCCTGCATCTCCGAGTCCGTCCCGTCCGGCGTGCGCATGACGACCCGGTAGGTGTCCGTGTCCCAGACGTTCTTCGCCTGGCTCCGCCCGTACTCATACAGGATGAACGCGATGCGCCCCTGGTAGTCGTACGTCATGTAGACGGCCAGATCGGAGTTGGTGGTGGCGCTGTTGCTGAACGTGCCCACGGCGTACGGGTTGTTGATGAAGTACCACGCATCCTCCATGGGCTGGTCGAACTCATCCACGTAGTGGGCCGTCTCCCACACGCCGAAGGTCTGGCCGCACCGCTCACACGTGCCGCTGTCGGTAGTGTGGCCCAGGGCGGCCACGGTCTCCTGAGGGACGAGGATCTCGCCGCACTCTGTGCAGCGCACGCCCTCGGTCAGGCCCGTCTCGGTGCACGTGGGCTCCACGGCGGGCATCGTTTCCTCCGTGTGGACGTGCTCCGTCTCCGTGCCGGCATCCTCCGCCGGCGCATCGGTGCCGGATGCGTCCTCCGCCGGTGTGTCGGCAGCCGGCGCCTCGGTTTCGCTGCCGCAGGCCGCCAGCGTCAGGAGCATCAGCGCCGCCAGCAGGAGCGCCAGAAATCTCTTCATGCTGTATCCTTCCTTTCTCGTTTTGAAACGACCCGTGCGGGTCCGGTGGCTGATCGCATCGTAGCACAGAAAATGACCTGTGTCAACGTCGCTGCGATGTTTTGAGCAAGTTTATACTTCCTGAAGATGCCTCTACACTTTTGGGTGGAGGCGATTGGAATGAAGGAACAATACCGGGAAGAATACCGGAAGTTCGGATTGAACGTGGTCTATTACCGCAAAAAGCTGCGGGTGACGCAGCTGGAGCTGGCCGAGATGCTGGAGATCCAGCGGAGCCACATCAGCGCCATCGAGCTGGGGAACGTGGGCGTGTCGTTCGACCTGCTGTTCAAGATGTGCGAGGTCTTTCAGATCAAGCCCAAGGATCTCTTCGACTTCCGCGACTGAGGTTGCGCGGCCGCGCCGGTTGTGGTATGCTGGCGAAAACGGAAGAGGAGGCAGGACCATGGACGCAATGCTGCAGCGGCTCCGGGAGGACGGGGTTCGCCTGGACGCTCTGGGCGTGACGTGGTGCGACGGGCCGGCCCACTGGTGCACGCCGGCGGGGGCGGAGATTTTCGGCTATGCCGGCGTGGACGGGATCCACTACTGCACGGTGCCGGGGCAGGGGGAGACGATCTACGCTGTGAGCCCCATGAACGGGCCGGGGGAGGCAGTGCACCCCATCGCCCGGAACGGCGCCGATCTCCTGCGGCTGCTGCTGGCCTGCGGCGACGCGGCGGCCCTGGAGCAGGCGTGGCAGTGGGACCGGGCGCAGTTCGACGACTTCGTGGCCGGGATCCCGCTGGACGGCGACACGGGGAAGGCTCTGGACGCCCTGCGGCGCCTGGGTGTGACGCCCATGGAGGACCCGTGGGCGTACCTGCAGTCCCTGGCGCCGTACCCGGAGGAGCCGGAACCGGAGGAGGCGCCGGCGGCGCTGCCGCCGTGGCAGGTGCGGTTCGAGGGGAACCTCTGGGGCGGCAGGGGCCGGCCCGGCCGGGAGATTCCCGTGGGGCGGACGTTCTGCTGGGACGGCGGCACGTACCTCGTGCCGGCGCTTTACCGCTGCGGCAAGGGGCTGGTGGTGGATCTGCTGCGCCGGGCGGAGGCGGCGGACGTGGCCGCGTACCTGGAACGCTGGCAGCCGCGGGCGGAGACGGCTGCGGAGGAGGAGCAGGCCCGGATGGAGGCGGAGAATCCGCTGTGGCTGGACGTCAACGCCGCCGCGACGGTCAACGGCCGGACGCTCCGCTGCAGGCACAGCTCCGGCACGGCCTGGATTCCCGGCCGGGACGACGAGAATGGCCCGGTGGAGCGGGCCTTCGTGGAGCATTACCGGCTGGACCCGGCCTGCGGCTGGGCCATCCGGCGGCTGTGCTTCCCCTGGGAGACGGCCCGGGGGCCGCGGGCGCTGCGGACGGTCACGCTGACGCTGGAGGCGGAGCGGCTGCAGCTGCCGGGGCCGCGGTTCTCCGGGGCGAGGCCCGGCATGGCCGTGCCCATGACCCACCCGGCCACCGGAGCGGCGTACACCCTGACGGTCCGGGACTGCCGGCCGGAGACCGTGTCCATGGCCTCACCGGGTTGGCCGGGGCACTGCATGACCTTGGCGTATTCGCTGTGGCCGGCGCTGCCGCCGGAGGAGTTCGCCGTGCGGGACACGGTCCCCTCCGACCCGGTGCGGCGGACGGACGATGTCCCGGACGGCGCGGCGTCCATCGGCATCATCGGCGGGGCTGACGGCCCGGTGGCGGTCCTTCTGGCCGGTCCGGCCGGCGCGGACGGCGTCCGCACCGCGTGCTCGTCCCTGCACGACGCGCCGCCGGCCGACGTGACGTGGCAGACGTGGTTCCGCGTGAAGCCCCGGGAGGACTGCACGGTGCCGCTGCTGCCGGCGGAGTAGACGAACGCCGCCCGCATCCGTTTGGATGCGGGCGGCGATTTTTTGTGCAATGCCCTTTACGCCTGCAGCTTCTGCAATCGGGTGCGGACGGCGGCGTTGTCTTTGGCGGCGCCGTCCAGCAGGGCGTCCAGCGCCGGGCCCTCGCGGGTCTCCTCGAAGGCCGTGTGGAGCGACTCCAGGGACTGATCGCTCCGCCGGACAGCGGACACGATGGCCTGCTGCGCGGGGCCTGCGCTATCCGGGTTTTCCAGGATGACCTCCAGGCTCGTGAACACGGCGCCGGTTTTGCGGTCGGCGTCGTACTGGGCGCAGGCACGCGCCGCCGTGGCGCAGCGGCCGGACTTCACGTACGACCAGACCGTGCACGCGGGCACCAGGCCGCGGTACTCCATGGGCAGCGCGTCCAGCGCGTAGAGCTGCTCCAGCAGGGAGCGGCTCTCCCCCAGCTCCCGCTCACACGCCTCGATGCGGGCCGGCAGGGCTTCAATCTGGGCCTTGCGGGCGTCAATCAGCGCCTGCTTCTCCGCCTGGTGGCGCTCGTAGGCGGCCAGCTGGTTGGGAAAGTCCTGCCGCAGCGCGGCGTTGGCGCGGATGTTCTTCCGGTGCCGGTACACGAGAATGACGTAGGCGATCACGTAGCCGGCGACGGCACCGGCGGCCGCGCAGTAGAGGTACGAGGCCCGGAAGCCGAAGGCGCCGCCCACGAATCGTACCAGCAGACCGGCGAGACCGCCCACGGTGCAGCCGGACAGCGCCAGGATCAGATCGGCCACCAGCGTGAGCAGAACGGCCACCGGCGTCGAGACGGCCTGCCGGGGCGGCTTCTCCGCGCTGCCGGACAGGACCTGGACACTGTGCTGGAGCTGTGCCGTCTTGCTGCGGAGCTCCCGAAGGAGCTGCTCCTGCCGGTAGCACGAGAGCTCCAGCCCGCAGATGTCCCGGAGAACCTCCCGGCACGCCTGCGGGGTCAGCGCTTTCTGATCCATGGTGTGCGTCCTCCCGTCTGGAAACCTTCGAAATCTCAACGATCGTCTCTATTTTAGAGATTTTTCCGGCTCCTGTCAACTGCGGGGGCGGCGCTGGACAAATGGGGGGAAATGTGGTATCATTTACGAAACTGTCACCTTTTCCGGGCCGCTTTGCCGGCACGATCATATCACGATAGGGGAAATGGAAATGCACATCTCTCAGAAGGCGCAGCGGTGCGGCCTCTCGCCCATGCGGAAGTTTCATCCCATGGCGGTGGAGGCCAAGGCCCGCGGCACGAAGATTTACCATCTGAACATCGGCCAGCCTGACATTCCGACGCCGCCCGCCTTTTTCGACGTCGTCAAGAACTTCGCCTCCCCGGTGCTGGCCTATGCGGAGTCCCCGGGTGTGCCGACCCTGATCGATGCGGTCCGCGGCTACTATGCGCGGCTGGGGGTGCCGCTGGAGCAGGACGATGTGCTGATCTCCACCGGCGGCAGCGAGGCGCTGATGATGCTGATGCTGTCGATCCTCGACCCGGGCGACGAGGTCATCATTCCCGAGCCGTTCTATCCCAACTACAGCACCTTCATCTACGCTGCCGGCGGCGTCATCCGCCCGGTGCCCACCCGCCCCGAGGAGGGCTATCGCTACGCCGACCGGGCGAAGTTCGAGGCGCTCATCAACGAGCGTACCCGCGCCCTGCTGATCACGAACCCCGGCAACCCCACCGGCGTCATCCTCCGGCCGGAGGAGATGGCGATGCTCAAGGACGTGGCCCGGGCGCACAACCTGTACCTGATCTCCGACGAGGTGTACCGCGAATTCACGTACGGCGGCGAGGGCCTGCGGACGATGCTGTCCTTCGGCGACGCGGCCGACAACGTGGTGGTGGTGGACTCCATCTCCAAGCGCTTCTCGGCCTGCGGCGCCCGCGTCGGCGCGCTGATCTCCCGGAACCGGGAGCTGATGCAGCAGTGCATGAAATTCTGCCAGGGCCGCCTGGCCGTGGCCACCATGGACCAGGTGGGCGCCGCCGCCCTGTACGGCATCGACCCCGGCTACTTTGACGAGACGCGCGAGGAGTACAAGCGCCGCCGGGACACGGTCATGCGCTGCCTGAAGCAGATCCCCGGCGTCATCTGCGAGGAGCCCCACGGCGCCTTCTATCTGATGGCGGCGCTGCCCATTGACGACGCCGACGCCTTCCAGGCGTTCCTGCTGCAGGAGTTCTCGGATCGCGGCGAGACCGTCATGTTCGCTCCCGGTGCCAGCTTCTACGCCACGCCCGGCAAGGGCCGCAACGAGATCCGCATCGCCTACGTGCTCAACTGCGCCGACCTGGAGCGGGCCATAGAGCTCCTGGGCAAGGGCATCGAGGCCTACAACCGCCGCTGATCCCGGCAGGGTGAGCGCGCCGCCGCAGCCATTGGCTGCGGCGGCGTTTTGTATTTGACAGATTTGTCAGAATGTACAAGCAAATGCACGCGGTTTCAGATATTGTTTACAATTTGTTGACAAAGTTGCGGATCCGTTTGTGCTATGGTAGACGCAGCGATTTTTCGATGCGGCCATGGGCCGGGAAAGGACGGAAAACGATGGGTTTTCGCAAAAAACAGGCGGAGGGCGGCACGGCCACGGCACCTCAGCCGATGCGGAAAAAGCGGGTCGTCAGAATTGTGCTGATCGTCGCTGTGGTCGCCGTGGTGGCTGTGGCGGCGATTCGGCTGCTGTCGCCCCGGAGCGGCGGCAGCCAGGATGTCAGTCTCTACACCGAGGACACGGTGCAGACCCGCGACATCGTCACGGAGCTTTCATACTCCGGCACGCTGGAGCCGGCGGATTCCTACACCGTCACGAGCCTCATCAGCGGCGAGATCCTCTCCGCCGACTTTGAGGAGGGCGACACGGTCAGCAAGGACGATGTCCTCTATACCGTGGACAGCTCCGATGCCTCCACCGGCCTGGAGCGGGCGCAGAACACACTGGAGCAGGCGCAGCGGGCGTACAACCAGGCCCAGGAGAGCCTGGCCGACCTGAACGTCGCCTCCACGGCCGCCGGCCAGGTGGTGGATCTGCAGGTGGAGGTGGGTGACGACGTGGCCGTGGGCCAGGTGGTGGCCACGGTCCGCGACAGCAGCACCATGACCCTTGAGCTTCCCTTCCCCGCGGACGAGGCCGCGTCGTTCTCTGTGGGGCAGTCGGCCCTGGTGACGGTGGACGGCTCCTACGAGACCCTGACCGGCACGGTCACGGCCGTCAGCGCCGCGGACACGGTGCTCACCGGCAACCGGATCGTCCGGATGGTTACGATCCAGGTGACGAATCCCGGCGCCATCACCAGCGCCACCCAGGCCACGGCCACCGTCGGCGCCTCGGCCTGCGCCCAGAGCGGCACCTTCGAGTATCAGGCGGAGAAGAACGTGACGGCGAAGGTCTCCGGCCAGGTGGCCTCGCTGCCGGTTTCGGAAGGCGACACGGTGTCCGCCGGCCAGACCCTGGTGGTGCTGTCCAGCGACACGCTGTCGGACCAGGTGGAGAGCGCGGCCGATCAGGTAGAGGACGCCCAGCTGAGCCTGGAGAACCAGCAGGACACGCTGGAGAACTACACCATCCAGTCGCCCATCGACGGCACCATCGTCGACAAGACGTACAAGCAGGGCGACAATCTGGAGACCGGAAGCCAGCTGTGCACGATCTTCGACCTGAGCTACCTGACGTTCACCATGCAGGTGGATGAGCTGGATATCAGCCAGGTGCAGGTGGGCCAGACGGTGCAGATCACCGCCGACGCCCTGGAGGGACAGACGTTCACCGGCGTCGTGACGAAGGTCAGCATCAACGGCACCACCACCGGCGGCGTCACCTCCTACCCGGTGACGGTGCAGATCGACGAGGCCGACGGGCTGCTGCCGGGCATGAATGTGGACGCGTCGGTGGTCGTCTCGGAGAGCCGGGGCGTACTGTCGGTGCCGGTTTCGGCCGTGAGCCGCGGCAACCTGGTGCTCGTCAGGACGGACAGCGAGACGTCTGCCCAGGAGGGCAACGCCGAGGGCCTGCCCGTGGGCTATGAGTACGTGGAGGTCACCGTGGGCAACAGCAACGACGACTACATTGAAATCACCTCCGGCCTGCAGGAGGGCGATCAGATTGCGTACATCCAGACCAGCTCCGGCGGCAGCTTCTTCTTCGGCGGCATGCCCATGGGCGGCGGAGGGATGGACGGCGGCACTATGGTCGTCACCTCCACGGGAGGCTACTGATGGAGGCGCCTCTGATCGAGTTCCGCCAGGTCTCGAAGATCTACCACATGGGCGACAGCGTCGTCATCGCTGCCAACAAGATCTCCATGCAGATCCAGAAGGGGGAGTTCGTGGCCATCGTCGGCCAGTCGGGCTCCGGCAAATCCACGTGCATGAACATCATCGGCTGCCTGGACGTGCCCAGTGAGGGGCAGTATCTTCTGGAAGGGCAGGACGTGGGGCAGATGAACAAGAACCAGCTGGCGGAGATCCGCAACAAGAAGCTGGGCTTCATCTTCCAGCAGTACAACCTGCTGCCGAAGCTGACGCTGGTGGAGAACGTCATGGTGCCGCTGATGTACGCCGGCGTCCCGCTGCGGGAGCGGAAGCAGCGGGCCATGGACGCCCTGGAGAGTGTGGGCCTGGCCGACAAGTGCAGGCACCGGCCCAACCAGCTCTCCGGCGGCCAGCAGCAGCGTGTGTCCATCGCCCGGGCCCTGGTGGGGATGCCGTCGGTGATTCTGGCCGACGAGCCCACCGGCGCCCTGGACTCCAAGACGGGCCGCGAGGTGCTGAACATCCTCCAGGGCCTCAACGCCCAGGGGAACACCGTCGTGCTCATCACCCACGACAACTCCATCGCCGCCACGGCCAAGCGGATCATCCGCCTGGAGGACGGCTGCGTCGTCTACGACGGGCCGGCCTCCGATCCGCGGGCGTTCGTCCGCGGCGGCATGGCCGCCGGTGAGATAGGAGGCGGACAGCGGTGAATTTCTTCGAGTCCTTCAAGATGGCCCTGTCCAACATCCGCGCCAGCAAGATGCGGTCCTTCCTGACCATGCTGGGCATCATCATCGGCGTGGCCTCGGTGATCGTCATCGTCGGCCTGGGAAACGGCATGCAGCTCTATATGACGGCGCAGTTTGAGAGCATGGGCACGAATACGCTCTCCGTCAGCATCATGGGCCGCGGCAGCGGCCGCAGCGTCTCGGTGGATGAGATGTACGAGATCGTGGACGACAACCCCGAGTACCTGGACCTGCTGTCCCCCCAGGTGAACATGCAGTCCAGCGTCAAGATCGGGACGGACACCTCCTCGTATACCTCCGTCACGGGCGTCAGCGAGGATTACTTCCGGATCCGGGACTACAGCGTGTCCCAGGGCCGCGGTCTGCAGTACGTGGACATGCTCAAGCGGAACAAGGTCTGCGTCATCGGCTCCTTTCTGAACCGGACGTACTTCGCCGGCCAGGCCGTCGGCCAGACGCTCAAGCTGGGAGGCAACACGTTCACCATCGTCGGCGTGCTGGACGAAATTGCAGACAGCACCGAGGCCAGCTCCGACGACTACGTCTACATCCCGTACTCCACGGCCGCCCGGCTGAGCTACGTGGGCAACATCACCAGCTACACGGTCACAGTCACCGACGTGGACAACGCCGCGGCCAGCAAGCAGGTGCTGGAGGATGCGCTGTTTGAGATCTTCGAGGATGACAGCGCCTACATGGTCATCTCCATGGCCGAGATGCTGGACATCATGTCCGACATGCTCAACGTGATGATTACGATCCTGGCGGTCATCGCCGGCATTTCGCTGGTCGTCGGCGGCATCGGCATCATGAACATCATGCTCGTGTCCGTGTCCGAGCGGACACGGGAGATCGGCATCCGGAAGGCCCTGGGCGCCAAGGAGCGGTTCATCATGACCCAGTTCGTCATCGAGGCGGCCACCACCAGCCTGCTGGGCGGCATCATCGGCATTCTGGCGGGAGAAGGGCTTTCGTCGGTTGCCACGGTGCTGATCACCACCATGATGCAGGTGGATATGGCGGTGACACCCTCGGTCGCGTCCATCGCCATGGCGGTGGGCATCTCGGTGGGCATCGGCATCCTCTTCGGCTATCTGCCGGCCAAGAAGGCGGCCAGACTGAATCCCATCGACGCACTTCGCTATGAGTAGGGGGAACTGCTCCCGGGTGCGCAATCCGCGATCCGGCGGACGGTGTTTCGGAAGCGGTATGGAAAGGAGATTGACTATGAAGAAAGCACTTTCCCTGGTGCTGGTTCTGTGCCTGATGGCCGGGCTTCTGGCGGTGCCGGCGGCGGCCGCGGACGGCTCCGTCAGCGACGCCGTGGCCACGGTCCGCGCCCTGGGCATCATGACCGGCGACGAGAACGGCAACCTGAATCTGGAGAAGAACGTGACGCGGGCGGAGTTCAGCAAGATGCTGGTGGCGGCGTCCAGCTACCGGGATACCGTCGGCGGCTCCACCGGCTACTCGCTGTTCAAGGACGTCAAGAGCGATCACTGGGCCGTGGAGTACATCAAGGTCTGCGTGGAGAACGGCTGGTTCGTCGGCTATCTGGACGGCACCTTCCGGCCGAACAATCCCATCACCCTGGAGGAGGCGGCCACGGTCGTCCTGCGGATCCTGGGCTACACGTCGGAGGATCTGGCCGGCTCGTATCCCACGGCGCAGCTCTCCAAGTTTGATGCGCTGGGCCTCCACGACGGCTTCACCACCGGCCGCGGCCAGTACATGACCCGCCAGGACTGCGCGTGGCTCTTCTACAACACCATGGCCGCCCAGACGAAGTCGGGCCAGACGTACGCCCAGACCCTGGGCTACAGCCTCGACGCCACGGGCCACGTGGACTATTCGGCCCTGGTGACGTCCGGCACCTCGGGCCCCTTCACGGCCACCGGCGCCGTGTCGGTGCCGTTCACGCCCACGGCCGTGTACCGCAACGGCGCGGCCTCCACGCTGTCGGCGGCGGAGGCGTACGACATTTATTACTACAACGAGAATCTGCGGACGGTCTGGATCTACGCCAACCGTGTCACCGGCACGTACACCGCGGCGTCTCCGTCCGCCGCCGCGCCGACGGCGGTGACGGTGGCCGGCGTGTCCTACTCCATTGAGACCTCCGGCGCGGCGTACAAGCTGTCCACCCAGGGGCAGTACGCCATCGGCGACACGGTGACGCTGCTGCTGGGCATGAACGGCGCCGTGGCCGATGTGGTGGACGCGGCGGCGGCCACGGGCCGCTACTGCGGCGTCGTCACCGGCAGCAGCACCACGGCCGTCACCGGGGCCGACGGCACCACGACCCTGCGGGACGTACTGCAGGTGTACTGCACCGACGGCGTCACCCGGAGCTTCGAGTCGGAGACACGGATGTCCGCCGGCACGGCCGTGGTGGTGGACTACGGCGCCAGCCGCACGGTCAGCCGGGCATCCTCCCGGTCCCTGACCGGCAGCATCAACGCCGGCGGAACCCGACTGGGCGACTACACGCTGGCTGAAAACGTGGAGATCCTCGACACCGACGGCAGCGGCAGCGCCGTGCGCATCTATCCGGCCCGCCTGGCCGGGACGACGCTCCGCTCCGGCCACGTCCTCTACTACAGCCTCAACGCGGCCGGGGAGATCGACCGGCTGATCCTGGAAAACGTCACCGGCGACGCGGCCGTCTATGGGCTCGTGACCTCGGAAACGGAGATCACGCAGGTCATGAACGTCTCCAGCAGCTATACCGTGATGCTGAACGGCACGCCTACGGTGCTGACCCAGCCCAACAAGGTCTTTTCCGTGGACGTGGGCGGCGCGGTGCTGACGTACGAGGACGGCCAGGTGACGGCCATGCGCAACCTGGAGAAGGTCTCCCTGGACAGCGCGGCCGGCCTGACGGCGTCGGCGGGCAACCGGACGTACAACATCAGCGAGCAGGTGCAGGTTTACATCCGCGACGGCAGCGACTACGTCCTCTCGTCGGTCAGCGCCGTCAGCGATACGGGCATCTATGAGCTCACCGGCTGGTACGACAACACCGGCTGTCCGGCGGGCGGCCAGATCCGCATCCTGGTGGCGGAGGCCCGGTGAGCTGCTACGCCTATCTGGTCCGCTGCGCCGACGGGACGCTGTACGCCGGCTGGACGAACGATCTGCGCCGCCGCGTGGCGGCCCACAACGCCGGCAGCGGCGCCAAGTACACGGCGTCCCGCCGGCCGGTGGAGCTGGCGTATTACGAGGCCTTCGACACGAAGGAGGCCGCCATGCGCCGGGAGGCGGCTCTGAAGCGGCTGCCCCGCTCGGCCAAGCTGGCCCTGTGCCGGGACTTCCGTCCGGAGCCGTAAAAGGTGCGTCCGGTCCGCCGTTCTGCGCCCGTTTTTCGCGTCCTCTCTTTTTCGTGCAGAAAAAGAGAGGACGTGCCCGTTTCAGTCTGGTACAATGGGACGGAATGGCTTCCGACCTCCGGTTTCGAGTTTGCCGAGGGGCCGGACGTGGAGGTGTACTTCCGGCCGGACCCGCGGCAGACGGCCTATGAAGTGTGGATCCTGGTGAAGAAGCGGTGACGGCCGCCGGAGATAGAGAACGCGGGCAAGAGCTTGGCTCTTGCCCGCGTTTTCGGTAGTTTCTACTTTCGCGCACAGTGACTGCACCGGCTGCAGTCGCCGCAGCAGCCGCCCTTCCGGCGGCAGCTGCGCAGCGCCAGCGCCAGCCACAGGCCCAGCAGCGCCAGAATCAGCACTCCCATGGCGGCACCTCAAACGAGCAGAAGCAGCCGGTACACGAGGAACGCCATGATCCACGCGATGACGCACTGGATCACCACAAAGAACAGCGCGTCCCGCCGGCGGCCCATCTCCCGCCGGACGGTGCCCACGGCGGCCACGCACGGCGTATAGAGCAGCGTGAAGGTCAGGAAGCTCACGGCCGCAATGGGCGTGAACAGGGCGCTGAGGCTGCCGGCCAGTGTGGCGGTGGTCGTGCCGGTGAGGATGCTCAGAGTGCTGACGACGGCCTCCTTGGCCGTGAAGCCGGCCACCAGTGCCGAGGCCACCCGCCAGTCGCCGAAGCCCAGCGGCGCCAGGATCGGCGCCAGCAGCCGGCCCAGGGAGGCCAGCAGGCTCTCGCCGCTCTGGGCCACCACGTTCAGACGGCTGTCGAAGGTCTGAAGGAACCAGATGAGGATCGTCGCCACGAAGATGATCGTAAACGCCCGCTGGACGAAGTCCCGGGCCTTCTCCCACAGCAGCAGGCCGACGCTCTTGGCCGAGGGGAAGCGGTAGTTGGGCAGCTCCATGACGAAGGGGACGCTGTGGCCCCGGAAGGCGGTTTTGCTGTAGACCAGCGCCGCCAGGATGCCCACGACGATGCCGCCGGCGTAGAGGGCGATCATCACCAGCGCCCGGTACCGCTGGAAGAACGCCGCCACGAACACCGCGTAGATGGGGATTTTGGCCGAGCAGCTCATGAACGGCGTCAGGAGGATCGTCATCTTCCGGTCCCGCTCCGAGGACAGCGTCCGGGTGGCCATGATGGCCGGCACCGAGCAGCCGAAGCCGATGAGCATCGGCACGATGCTCCGGCCGGAGAGGCCGATCTTCCGCAGCAGCTTGTCCATGACGAAGGCCACCCGGGCCATGTACCCCGTGTCCTCCAGGATGGACAGGAAGAAGAACAGCACCACGATCAGCGGCAGGAAGCTCAGCACGCTGCCCACGCCGGCGAAAATGCCGTCGATGACGAGCGAGTGGACCACCGGGTTGATGCCGTAGGCCGTCAGGGCCCGGTCCACCGCGCCGGTCAGCGCGTCGATGCCCATGCTCAGCAGGTCCGACAGGAAGGTGCCCACGGGGCCGAACGTCATGTAAAAGATGAACAGCATGATGCCCAGGAAAATGGGGATGGCGGCGTACCGGTTCGTCAGGATGCTGTCGATCCGTTCGCTGCGCCGGTGCTCCCGGCTCTCCCGGGGCTTGACGACTGCCTGGCGGCAGGCGCTTTCGATGTAGGCGTAGCGCATGTCCGCCAGGGCGGCGTTCCGGTCCAGGCGGCGCTCCGCCTCCATTTCGCTGACGGAGTGCTCGATGAGCTCCTGCTCATTCTGGTTGATGTCCAGGCGGCGGAGCATGTCCTCGTCGCCCTCGATGAGCTTCGTGGCCGCGAACCGCGGCGAGATGCCGGCCCGCTGGGCGTGGTCCTCGATCACGTGGCTCACCGCGTGGATGCAGCGGTGCACCGGGCCGGGGGCGCAGAAGTCGGTGATCTTCGGGCAGATCCGCTCCCGGGCCACGTGGACGGCCTGAGTCACCAGCTCCTCGATGCCCTCGTTCCGGGCGGCGCTGATGGGCACCACCGGAACGCCCAGCAGCGCCGAAAGCCGCTCCGTGTTGATGGCGCCGCCGTTGCTGCGGACCTCGTCCATCATGTTCAGAGCCACCACCATGGGGACGCGCATCTCCAGCAGCTGCAGCGTCAGGTAGAGGTTGCGCTCCAGATTCGTGGCGTCGACGATGTTGATAAGGCCGTCCGGGTGCTGGTTGAGAATGAAGTCCCGGGTGACGATCTCCTCGGACGTGTAGGGGCGGATGGAGTAGATGCCCGGCAGGTCCACCACCTGCATGTCCTTCTGCCCCCGGACGTCGCCGATCTTCTGGTCGACAGTGACGCCGGGGAAGTTGCCCACGTGCTGGTTGGAGCCGGTCAGCTGGTTGAAGAGGGTGGTCTTGCCGCAGTTCTGATTGCCGGCCAGTGCGAAAATCATGCGGTTCCCTCCTGTGCGTCGGTTTCGATCTTTTCGGCGTCGGCCAGGCGGATGGTCAGTTCGTAGCCCCGCAGCCGCAGCTCCATGGGGTCGCCCATGGGGGCGACCTTCCGCACCGTCACGGCCGTGCCGGGGATCAGCCCCATATCCAGCAGCCGGCAGCGCAGGGGGCCCTCGCCGCCGACGGCCGTGATGGTGGCCGTATGCCCAACGGGCAGCTTGTCCAATGTCATGGGAAGTACACCTCGGTTCCTGCAGAAAACGCTAAAAACGCCGGAACGGTCTCTGATCCGGCGTTTTTAGCTTACTTCCCGGGCATCCTCTTGTCAAGGGGTTTCCCCGGATTTTCCGGCGGCGTCCCGTCCAGCAGCTGCAGCGCCAGGTAGAGCAGCGCCGTGTCCCGGGGGCGGCGCACGTCGAGACCGGTGGCGCGGCGGAGCTTTTCCATCCGATAGCGGAAGGTGTTGGGATGGACGCAGGCCAGGGCGGCCGCCTGCTCCACGCTGCCGTCGCACTGGAAATACAGCCGCAGACACTCGTACAGCTCGGCCGCCTCGCGGCCATCCATGGGCGGAAAGACGGCCCGGAGCAGATCCCGGCGGACGGCCTCATCCACCGACTGCAGCACCAGGTCCAGCGCGCCGCTGCCGTACTCCCGGACGGCCCCGCTGCGGGCAGCGGCCCGGGCGGCGATCCGCGCCTCGGAATAGCAGCGGCGCAGGTCCGTCGCCCCGTGGGAGACGGTGCTCAGCCCGCCGCTGAGCTGCAGCCCTGCGGCCGCCGCCTCCCGGCAGAGGCCGGCGAGAATGGCGCCGGCCTGCTCCAGGCAGCGGTCCGCGAAGAGGATCAGAATGCGGCGGTTGACGACGGTTCGCAGCGTCTGCGGGCTGCCGGACAGATGCGGCGCGAGCATCTGCAGCAGCTGACCGCTGCGCAGCTCGTCCGCCGCGCTGTCCGGCGCCCCGGCAGCCTCCAGGATGGCCACCCGGCGGGGGCACTCCGTGTCGATCTCCAGCAGACTGCCCCGCAGCGCCATGGCCTGCCAGTCGGGGTCCTGGTCGAAGAGCCATGCTTCGATGAACAGGTTCTGCGCCTGCTGCAGCAGCGCCTGCTGCGCCTGGCGGGCCATGGAGGACAGCAGGATCTCGGCCATCTTCCGGGCCACGGCGCCCAGCTCCCGGACGCTGTCCGCCGGGCCGGTGATGCCCAGCACGCCCTCCAGGACGCCGCCGACACGGATGGGCAGGTTGATACCCTCCTGGATGCCGGCCGCTGCGTCGGCCGCCGTCACCTCCAGCACAGGCAGCTGCTGGGCGATGATCTGCCGGGCCGCCGCGTGGGGCTTCCCGATCCGGAGCGGGTCGGTGCTGGCGATGATGACGCCGTCCCGGTCCATGATGTTGACGTCCCGCCCGATGGTAGCCTTCAGCTCCCGGGCGATCCGCATGCCGTCTGCCGGCGTCAGAAACATGGTGCACCCTCCATTGTATTTTCTACAAAAACTATACAATAAAATTGTTGCAATTACAATCCCTCGTTTGGTATCCTGAAACCAGAAACCGTATTTACGGCACAGCAGAGGAGGACGAATGATGAAGATTGTCGTGCTGGATGGCTATACGGAAAACCCCGGCGACCTGAGCTGGGATGCGCTGGGCGCCCTGGGGGAGCTGACGGTCTATGACCGCACGTCCCTGACCGACGAGGGGGAGATTCTTGCGCGGATCGGCGACGCCGAGGTGGTTTACACCAACAAGACGCCCCTGAGCCGGAAGGTCATCGGGGCCAGTCCCAATTTGAAGTTTATCAGCGTCCTGGCTACCGGCTACAACATTGTGGACACGGCCGCCGCCAAAGAGCGCGGGATCCCCGTGACGAATATCCCCACGTACGGCACGGCCGCCGTGGGCCAGTTCGCCATCGCCATGCTGCTGGAGATCTGCCACCATGTGGCGCACCACTCCGACGCCGTCCACGCCGGCCGCTGGGAGTCCTGCCCCGACTGGTGCTTCTGGGACTACCCGCTCATCGAGCTGGACGGCAAGACCATGGGCATCATCGGCTTCGGCCGCATCGGCCAGCAGACGGGCCGCATCGCCCGGGCGCTGGGCATGCAGGTCCTGGCGTACGACAGCTTCCCGTCCGACAGCGGCCGGGCCGTCGGCGAGTACGTGGCGCTGGACACGCTGCTGGCCCGGTCGGACGTGATCGCCCTCCACTGCCCGCTGTTCCCGGAGACCCAGGGCATCATCAACCGGGAGACCATCGCCAAGATGAAGGACGGCGTCATCCTGCTGAACAACTCCCGCGGCCCGCTGGTGGTGGAGCAGGACCTGGCCGACGCCCTCAACAGCGGCAAGGTCTACGCCGCCGGCCTGGACGTGGTGTCCACGGAGCCCATCCGCGGCGACAACCCGCTGCTGCAGGCGAAGAACTGCTTCATCACGCCGCACATCTCCTGGGCGCCCAGGGAGAGCCGCCAGCGGATCATGGACGCCGCCGTGGAGAACCTGAAGGCGTATCTGGCCGGAGCGCCCGTCAACGTCGTCAACGGCTGAGGCCGGCGGGCAGGGAGGCGCGTATGGAATTTCGAAAGGTTTTGGTCATCACCGATTCGTTCAAGGGCACGCTGGGCAGCGCCGAGGCCGCGCGGATCGCGGCCGGCTGCTTCGCCGAGCAGATGCCCGGCTGCCGGGTCACCGGCCTGCCGGTGGCCGACGGCGGCGAGGGCACGGTGGACTGCTTCCTGGAGGCGGTCGGCGGCCAGCGGGTGACAGTCCCGGTGACGGGCCCGTGGGACGAGCCCGTGGAGGCGGCGTACGCCCGCATCGGCGACACGGCCGTCGTGGAGATGGCGGCAGCCGCTGGACTGCCCATGACGGCTGCGTCCGGCCGGCTGGACCCGTCCCGGACGACGACGTGGGGCGTGGGCCTGCAGCTGCGCCACGCGGTGGAGCACGGCGCCAAACGCCTGATCCTGGGCCTGGGCGGCAGCTCCACCAACGACGGCGGCTGCGGCTGCGCCGCGGCCATGGGCGTCCGCTTTTTCAATGACCGCGGCGAGGAATTCCGGCCCGTGGGCCGGACGCTGCGGGACATCGCCCGGGTGGACGTCTCCGCGGCGCGGGCGCTGCTGGAGGGCGTGACCGTGGAGGTCATGTGCGACATCGACAACCCGCTCTGCGGCCCCCGGGGGGCCGCGGCGGTGTTCGGCCCCCAGAAGGGGGCAGACCGTGAAATGATCGCGGAGCTGGACCGGGGACTGAGCCATATGGCAGATGTCGTGCGCGCCCAGCTGGGCGTGGACGTGCTGGAGCTCCCGGGCTCCGGCGCGGCCGGCGGCTTCGGCGCCGGGGCGGTGGCGTACCTGGGCGCCGTGCTGCGGCCGGGCGTCGAGGTGGTGCTGGACCTGGTGGGCTTCGACCGGCTGCTGGAGGACTGTGACCTGGTCCTCACCGGCGAGGGGCGGATCGACGGCCAGAGCCTGGGCGGCAAGGTGCCCGTGGGCGTTGCCCGCCGCGCCAGGGGCCGGGGCGTGCCGGTGGTGGCCCTGGTGGGGGCCGTGGGCGACGGCATCGAGGCGGTCTACCGGGAGGGCATCACGGCCGTGTTCAACACGAACCGGGCCGGTCTGCCCTTCGAGAAGCTCCGTCCCCGCGCCGCCGACGACTACCGGGCGGCCCTGACGGACCTGCTCCGCTTCGCCAAAGCCCTGTAAAACCGTTTCAGGCGCCTCCGCACTGGCGGAGGCGCCGTTTTTTACAGCAAAAGCCCCGGAGCCAAAGGCTCCGGGGCTTTCGGTTTGCTTATTTCGATTCCTCCGTGGGGTGGCACGCGCCGCTGCAGGCGCAGCCGGCACAGCCGCCGCCGCAGCTGCCGCACCCACCACCCCTGCGGTGCTTCCGGTTGTAGATGCCGCGCCCGATGATCGCAAAGAAGATGACCGCGATCAGGACGGTGAGCAGGATACTGGGTGCATTCATGAGGTTTCTCGCTCCTTACCGGACGGCCGCCACGGAGCGGACCGTCAGCGTATTGTCGTCGTACTTGTTCTTGCGGGCCAGCAGGTAGACCAGGAAGGCCAGCAGCAGAATGGCAACGACGGTGCCCGCGCCGAAGCCGCCGCCGGTGAACAGGCTGCCCAGCTGGTAGACGATCAGGGAGATCACGTAGGCGAACACGCACATGTAGCCGATGGCGATCAGCGTCCACCTGGCGTTGTTCATCTCCCGCTTGATGGCGCCCATGGCCGCGAAGCACGGCGCGCACAGCAGGTTGAAGATCATGAAGGAGTAGGCCGACAGCGCCGTGAAGTGCGTGCCGACGGCGGCCAGCAGGCCGGGATCGTCCTCCGCCAGGTCGGCGCCGAGGCCGAACAGGACGCCGAAGGTGGAGACGACGTTTTCCTTGGCGATGAGGCCCGTGAAGGTGGCCACGGTGGACTGCCAGTCGCCGAAGCCCAGGGGCGCGAAGATGAAGGCGATGGCCGAGCCGATGGCAGCGAGGATCGAGGAGTTGTTGTCCTCCACCATGCCGAAGGCGCCGTCGGCCGTGGTGCCGAAGCCCTGCAGGAACCAGAGGATGATGGACGAGGCCAGGATGATCGTGCCGGCCCGCTTGATGAAGGACCAGCCGCGCTCCCAGGTGGCCCGCAGGACGTTGCCGGCGGAGGGGGCGTGGTACGCCGGCAGCTCCATGACGAAGGGTGCCGGGTCGCCGGAGAACATCTTCGTCTTTTTGAGGATGATGCCGGAGACGATGATGGCGGCCACGCCGATGAAGTACGCGGACACGGCCACCAGGCCGCTGCCGCCGAACAGCGCGCCGGCGAACAGGCCGATGATGGGCATCTTCGCGCCGCACGGCACGAAGCAGGTGGTCATGATGGTCATGCGGCGGTCGCGCTCGTTCTCAATGGTGCGCGAGGCCATGACGCCGGGGACGCCGCAGCCGGAGCCGATGAGCATGGGGATGAAGCTCTTGCCGGACAGGCCGAACTTCCGGAAGATCCGGTCCATGATGAAGGCGACGCGGGCCATGTAACCGATGTCCTCCAGAATGGCCAGCAGGATGAACAGGACGAGCATCTGCGGCACGAAGCCCAGGACGGCGCCGACGCCGGCCACGATGCCGTCTGCCACCAGGCCTACCAGCCAGTCGGCGCAGCCCCAGCCGGTCAGCAGCGTGCGGGCGCCCTCCGTCATCCAGGCGGAGCCCAGGACATCGTTCGTCCAGTCGGTCAGGAAGGTGCCGAAGGGGCCCATGGCGATCCAGTACACCGCGAACATGACCACGGCGAAGATCGGCAGCGCCGCCACCCGGTTCGTGACGACCCGGTCGATCTTGTCGGAGGTGGTCAGCGCGTGCTGCGCGGCCTTCTTGCGGACGGCCTTGGAGACGACGGTGTTGATGTACGCGTACCGCTGGTTCGTGATGATGCTCTCGGCGTCGTCGTCCAGCTCCTTCTCGCAGTCGGCAATGTGCTGCTCCAGGTGCTCCTGCAGGCTCTTGTCCAGCTGCAGCTCCGCCAGGACCTTGTCGTCCCGCTCAAAGACCTTGATGGCGTACCACCGCAGGTAGCGGTCGTCCACCCTGCCGGCGATGGACTCCTCAATGTGGGCAATGGCGTGCTCCACGCTGCCGGTGAACACGTGGGGCAGCTCGCCGGCCTTGCCGGCCTGGGCCGCCGCCACGGCCAGCTCGGCGGCCTCCAGGCTGCCTTCGCCCTTCAGCGCACTGATCTCCACGATCTGGCAGCCCAGGGCCTCGCCCAGGCGCTTGGCGTCGATCTTGTCACCGTTCTTGCGGACCAGGTCCATCATGTTGATGGCCACAACCACCGGAATGCCCAGCTCGATGAGCTGCGTCGTCAGATACAGGTTGCGCTCGATGTTCGTGCCGTCGACGATGTTCAGAATCGCGTCGGGCTTCTCGCCCACCAGGTAGCTTCTGGCGACGACCTCCTCCAGCGTGTACGGCGAGAGGGAATAGATGCCGGGCAGATCCTGGATGACGACGTCCTTGTGCCCCTTGAGGCGGCCCTCTTTCTTCTCAACCGTGACGCCGGGCCAGTTGCCCACGTACTGATTGGAGCCGGTCAGGGCATTGAACAGCGTCGTCTTGCCGCAGTTCGGGTTGCCCGCCAGCGCAATTTTCCATTCCATGGTTTGCTCCCTTCTCTTTTTGGTTAGTGAAAACGAACTGAGTTGCCGAAAAACAGGCGGCTTCCGCCGCCGCGCCGGGACACTCCGGCCGGAGCCGGTCCCGTCATTGGATTTCGATCATCTCCGCGTCCGCCTTCCGGACGGACAGCTCGTATCCGCGGACGTTCAGCTCCATGGGATCGCCCAGGGGCGCCACCTTGCGCACGTGCAGCTGCACGCCCTTCGTGATCCCCATATCCATGATCCGGCGCTTGACCGGCCCCTCACCGTGGAGCCGAACCACCGTGACGGTGTCGCCGACCTTCGCGTTTCTGAGTGTTTTCATACCCGCTCTCCTCTCAAATCAGAATCCGGTTCGCCATGGTACGGTCCAGCGCGATCCGGCTGTCCTTTACCTGCAAAATCAGGTTCCCCGCCAGCTCGTTGACGACGGTGACGGACTCATCCACCACGAAGCCCAGCTCAGCCAGGTGCTGGCGGATCTCGTCCCGACCGGTGATCTTGCGGATGGTCACGGTCTCACCCGGTTTTGCCATTGTCAGGGGCATCACGACGCCTCCCTCCTTGTGCCTTGGCCGGCTGCGGATTGCCGCCGGGCCATGAGTTAGATTCTTCTAACCCTGAACTGTACTGAGTTTACAACAGCTAACTCCATTTGTCAAGGGAAACTCCGCTAAAAAAACCGGGGGATTTCCAGCGCGTCTGGTCTATTCTGCCGGTGCGGAGAACATGCCGATGCCGCGGAGCATAATGCCCTCGGTCAGGCGGGCCATGCGGTCCGGCGGGAGGGCGGTGCCGTCGTCCAGCCAGCGGCGCAGAAGGCCCAGGTAGCCGGCGCTGATGAAGGCGTAGCAGTAGTCGACGGCCTCCGGCGGGACGGTGCGGAACTGGCTGCGGTACAGCTCCAGGAAGCCGTCCCGCCCCAGGCGCAGCAGCCGTCCGGCGAAGGCCTTGTCGCCGTGCGGCCCGAGGGTGACGGTGCAGAGGTCGGAGTTCTCCCGGAGGATTTCGAAGATCCGGGTGTTCAGCGCCAGGGGCGTGGCGTCGGTGGCAGCTGTCACCATGGGCGAGAGGGCCGCAGCGATCTCGTCCGTCAGCTCATCCTCAATCCGGGCCAGCAGGTCGTAGACGTCCCGGTAGTGGCTGTAAAACGTGCCGCGGCTGACGCCGGCCATGGCGCAGAGCTCCTTGACGGAGATCTGGTGGAGCGGGGCCTGGCGCAGCAGCGTCAGGAACGCGGTGCGGATGCGCCGCAGGGTGGCCCGGGTGCGGGCGGCCTGGTCGGGTGTGGGCAATGGGATCCCTCCTCGGGCGAGATTGCTTCCATTATACCGGCCGGCTGCGGCCGGCGCAACGGGGCAGGCGGCATTTTCGTGGACAGAGCCGGAATTTTGTGGTAAAATGAAAATGGTAAACAGCTGCATCATCCGCCGCGGACTGCGGCAGAAAGAGAGGTTTCCTCATGTCATATCTGGGAGAATCTGTTGGGAAGCTGGGCTTCGGCCTCATGCGTCTGCCCATGGACAACGGCCGCGTGGACCAGAAGCAGGTGGATGAAATGGCCGACCGCTTCCTGGCCCGGGGATTCACGTACTTCGACACGGCCTACGGCTATCTCGACGGCCAGTCGGAGGCGGCGGCCCGGAAGGCTCTGGTGGAGCGTCACCCGCGGGAGTCGTTCCTGCTGGCCACGAAGCTGCCGGCCTGGGCCGGCGCCGAGACGGCGGAGCAGGCCCGGCAGATGTTCTGGACCAGCCTGGAGCGCACCGGAGCCGGCTACTTTGACTTCTATCTGATGCACAACATGGGCGGCGACCGGACGGCGTACTTTGAAAAGTATGACATCTGGAGCTTCCTGCTGGAGCGGAAGGCCGAGGGCCTGATCCGCCACCTGGGCTTCTCGTTCCACGACAAGGCCGACGTGCTGGACCGGCTGCTGACCCAGTTCCCGGAGGCGGAGTTCGTCCAGCTGCAGATCAACTACGCCGACTGGGAGAGCCCGTCCATCCAGTCGCGCCTTTGCTACGAGACGGCCCGGCGCCACGGCAAGCCGGTGGTCATCATGGAGCCGGTCAAGGGCGGATCGCTGATGAACCTGCCCGACGAGGCCGTGCGGCTGCTGCAGGCCATCCATCCGGACGCCTCCCCGGCCTCCTGGGCGCTGCGCTTCGCCGCGTCGCTGGAGGGCGTCATTACAGTGCTCAGCGGCATGTCCGACGTGGCCCAGATGGACGACAACCTCCGCACCATGGACCCGTTCCGTCCGCTGGACGACCGGGAGCGGGAGGCCATCGGGAAGGTGCGGGAGATCCTGGACGCGCTGCCCCAGGTGCCGTGCACCCGCTGCCAGTACTGTGTGGACGGATGTCCCCAGGGGATTGCGATCCCCGGCATCTTCAAGGCGCTGAACAACTATCTGGTGTTCAACAATCTGGCCGGCGCCCGGGGGAATTACGCCTATGAGACGCGTCTGGGCGGTGTGGCGTCCAAGTGCGTGGCCTGCGGCCAGTGCGAGTCCGTCTGCCCGCAGCACATCGCCATCATCGACGAGCTGCGCCGGGCCTGCGAGCTTCTGGAGCAGAAGTGAGGAAGGCAGCTTCATGTACGACGAACTGACGGAAGTCGACATTCAGAAAATGCGGGAGGAGATCGAGTACCGGACCCGGGAGCTGCGCCCGAAGCTCATCGAGGACGTGCAGACGGCCCGGGCCTTCGGCGATCTCAGCGAGAACTTTGAGTACAAGGCCGCCAAGCGGGAGAAGAACCGCAACGACAGCCGCATCCGCTACCTGGAGCGGATGATCCGAACCGCCAGGGTCATCGACGGCGGCCACCACGGCGACGACGTGGTGGACCTGTTCGACACGGTGGAGATCTACATTCCGGACGACGACGAGGTCCAGACGATTCGCCTGGTGACGACGCTGCGCCAGAACGCCCTGGAGGGGCTCATCAGCAAGGAGTCCCCGGTGGGCAGGGCCGTGCTGGGCCACCGGGTGGGAGACCGCGTCCGTGTGGAGGTCCGGCCGGACTACGGCTACGACGTGGAGATCCGCTCCATCGAAAAGGGCCGGGACGACGATTCCCTGGCCATCAGCCGGTACTGATGCGCTGGGAGTTTGCGCCCATGGAGGGCGTCACCGACCGGGTCTACCGGGCGGCCCACCGCCGGATCTTCGGCGGCGCTGACCGGTACGGCCTGCCCTTCTGGTCCCCCGGGGCCGAGCACCGGCTGACACCCCGGGCGGCCCGGGAGCTGGACCCGGCGGAGAACGCCGGCGTGCCGGTGCTGCCCCAGGTGATGACCCGGTCGGCGGAGGACTTCCGGTGGGCGTCCCAGGTGCTGGCGGACCTGGGGTACGACGAGGTCAACCTGAACGTGGGCTGCCCGTCGGGCACCGTCACGGCCAAGGGCAAGGGGGCCGCCCTGCTGGGCGACCCGGACGGCCTGGCCCGGCTGCTGGACGGGATCTTCACCGACCCGCCCCTGCCGGTGTCGGTCAAGACGCGGCTGGGGGTCCGGGACCCCGGGGAGTTCCCGGCGCTGCTGGCGGTGTATAACCGGTATCCGCTGCGGTCCCTGACGGTCCACGCCCGGGTGCTGGAGGACCAGTACCGCCGGCCGGCCCGGCCGGCGTGGTTTGCCGGGGCCCTGGCCGGCAGCCGCTGCCCCGTCTGCCTCAACGGCGACCTGAAAACGGCTGCCGACTGTACCGCCGCCGCGGCGCGGTATCCGCAGGCCGCGGCGCTCATGGTGGGCCGCGGCCTGCTGGCCGACCCGGCGCTGCTGCGCCGCGCCCGGGGCGGGCCGCCGGCCGGGCGGGAGGAGCTCCGGGCATTCACCGAGGCCCTGACGGCCGGCTACACTGCCGCCTTCGGCGGCCCTCACAACGCCATGCTGCGGATGAAGGGTCACTGGCGGTACCTGATCCTGCTGTTCGAGGACGGCGGGAAGGCGGCCAAGGCGCTGCGCCGGGCCGGCGACGCCCGGCAGTTCGCAGACCTGACCCGCCGCGTCCTGGAGGAGCTCCCCCTGCGGGAGACGCCGGCCGTGGACTGGTGAGCAAAACGAACCGCCTCCCCGTTCGGGGAGGCGGATTTTTGACGTTTCAGCCCCACAGGGCGGAGAGCATGGGGACGATCTGCTTCTTCCGGGAGATGATCCGCGGCAGGAAGCACTCGTCGCTCTGAATGTCCACGTTGAAGGCCTGGTGGACGGCGTCGGTGTCGCCCAGGTACAGCAGGTGGGAGCCGGAGAGCAGCACGTCGGTGATCATCAGCATCACCAGCGCGTAGCCGTGGCGCATCCGCAGGGATTCCATGGCCGCCAGGAACTCGGCCTTGCGGGAGATCAGCAGGTGGGAGTCCACGCAGGTGATCTGGCCGATGGCCAGGTAGTGCCCGGCGATGTGGAACTCCTTGAAGTCCGAGAGCAGCAGCTCCTCGGCCGAGTGATCGCCCACGTTGCCGGCGGAGAACACCGTCTGGCCCAGGTCCTCCAGAGTCACACCGGCGATCCGCGCCATGCGCTGGGCCATGCGCCGGTCCCGCGGCGTGGTGGTGGGGGACTTGAAGAGCACCGTGTCGGAGATGATGGCCGCAGCCATGAGGCCGGCCAGGCTGGCCGGCGGCATCAGGCCGCGCTCCTGGTACATACCGGCCACGATCGTCGCCGTGCTGCCCACGGGCTCATTGCGGAAGTAGATGGGATTGCCGGTCTGGATGTCGGCCAGGCGGTGGTGGTCGATGATCTCCAGGATCTCCGCCTGCTCCAGCCCCGGCACCGACTGGGCGAACTCGTTGTGGTCCACCAGCACCACCCGCTTGCGGCGCGGGCGGATCATGTGGTAGCGGGACAGGGTGCCCACGACCTTGTCGTCCCCGTCGAGGATCGGGTAGCTGCGGTAGCGGCTCTTGAGCACCACCTCCCGGACGTCGTCCAGGAAGTCGTCGGCGTGGACGTGCTCCACATCCCCGGAGCGGCAGACGCGCTCCACCGGCACCGCCTGGAGCAGCAGGTGGGAGACGCGGCAGGCGTCCAGCGGCGTGCTGAGGATGCACGTGCCCTCGCGGCCGTCCTCGCCCAGCTCCGGCGGCAGCTGAGCCTGGCAGAGGATCAGGCAGGCGACGCCGGCCTCCAGCGCGGCCCGGATGACCTCCGGCTGCTGGCCGCAGAGGAGGACGGTGGTGCGGTCCAGGTGGGCGGGCACGTCGCCGGGCAGGGCGATGGCCACCTCGCCGGTGACGGCGTCCACCAGGTTGCTGGCCTCGCCCACCAGGTGCCCCTCCAGGACGCTCAGCAGGTTGAACACCGGCACGTTCTCCAGCCGCAGGTCGGTGGCGAAGGCCATCTCGTGCTCCGCCAGGTCCGTGGGGGAGAGCATGCCGTAGAGGACGCCGTCGTCGTCGGCCACGGGGATGGCGGGGCCGGCCTGTTCGCTGAGGGCCTCCCAGGCCCGGCGGATGGGGACGGCCCGGTGTACCACCGGCGGCGTGTCGTAGTCCAGGTCGCGGATCTGGGTGCGGACGGTCTGGATCCGCATGGGCGGCTCCATGCCGAAGCGGTCGAGAATCCGGCGGGTCTCGTCGCTGATGTGGCCCAAGCGGGCGGCGACGTAGTCCCGGTCGCCCATGGCGTTGCGCAGGGCGGCGTAGGCCATGGCCGAGACGATGGAGTCGGTGTCGGGGTTGCGGTGGCCGGTGACGTAAATCGGTTCCATGCAGTGTCTGCTCCTCCGGGCCGCGGCAGCGGCGGTATTTGTCACGGGTATGATACCACCTTTGCCGCCCGGAGGCAAGGCGCAGTTTCCGGCCGCGCCCGTTCCCCTTGCAAACGGGCGCGGGATGGTTTATGATGGGCAGGAAGAATCTACCGGAAAGGGACAGGCCTACGTGGAAAAACACAGCGGCAACTCTCTGCTGGTCCAGGGCGGCATTCTGGCGGCGGCGGGTCTCGTGACGAAGCTCCTGGGCTTCCTCTACCGGATCCCCATGGCCAACATGCTTGGCGAGCAGGGCAACGGCATCTACTCGGTGGCGTTCAGCATCTACAATATTGCGCTGACCCTGTCGTCCTACTCGCTGCCGGCGGCGGTTTCGAAGCTGATCTCCGAGCGGCTGGGCCGGCGGGAGCGCGGCGCGGCGGACCGGGTGTTCCGGGCGGCGCTGCTGTTCGCGCTGGTCGGCGGGCTGGCGGCCTTCGCGGCGCTGTTCTTCGGCGCGTCGGCCCTGGAGGGCTTCTACCATCGGGACGGGCTGGCCCGGCCGCTGCGGGTGCTGGCACCCACGGCGCTGGTGGTGGCGGTGCTGGGCGTCATCCGCGGCTGGTTCCAGGGCCGCGGGAACATGGCGCCCACGGCCGTCTCCCAGGTGCTGGAGCAGGCGGTCAACGTGGCCATCAGCCTGCTGGCGGCGTGGCAGCTGCTGCGCACCCACGGCGGCGACCCCAGCTACGGCGCCGCCGGCGGCACGCTGGGCACCCTGGCCGGGGCGGCCGCGGCGCTGCTGTTCCTGCTCCTGCTGCTGCACCTGGCCGGCGGCACCCGCCTGCGCCTGACGGGGCGGCCGGCTCCGGTCTGGCGGCCCCTGATCTGGACGGTGGCACCCATGCTGCTGAGCCAGACGGTCTATCAGCTGGGCGCCACGGTGGACGACCTGCTGTTCGGCCGGGCCATGGAGCTGCAGGGGGTGGCCGACGCGGCAGCGGCCTCGGTGCAGGGCGTTTACAACGCCCAGTACAACCAGTTGACGACGCTGCCGGTGGCCATCACCACGGCCATGGCCGCGGCACTGCTGCCCGGGATCTCCCTGCTATGGTCCCAGGGCCGGCGGCGGGAGGGTCTGGCCCGGGCCCGGACGGTCATCAAGCTGAACATGGCGCTGGCCATTCCGGCGGCCGTGGGGCTGGCCGTGCTGGCCGAGCCGATCATGGCGGCGCTGTTCCCGCGGCTGACGGCCTACCGGGAGCTGGCGGCCGACATGCTGCGGCTGGGCTCGTCGGCGGTGATCTTTTACGCCCTGTCCACCATCACGGCCTCGGTGCTCCAGGGCAGCGGCCACGTCCACCGGCCGGCCGTCCACGCGGCGGCGGCCCTGGCCGTCCACGCGGCCCTGGTCTGGCTGCTGCTGCGGCGGACGGAGCTGGGCGTCTGGGCGCTGATCGTGGGCAACGTGACGTTCCCGCTGATGCTCTCGGCCCTGAACTGCCGCTCCATGCGCCGGCAGCTGGGCTACCGCTGGGAGCTGCGCCGGAGCTTTTGGATGCCGCTGCTGGCCTCGGCGCCCATGGGGCTGCTGGCCTGGGGCGTCCACCGCGGCCTGACGGCCCTGGGCCTGGGCGGCGGGCTGTCCCTGCTGGCGGCCGTGGCAGGCGCGGTGGCGTTCTACGTGCCGGCGCTGCTGCGGCTGGGCTGCTTCTCGCCTGCGGAACTGCGGGAGCTGCCCATGCGCCGCCTGCTGACCCGCCTGGCCGGCCGCTCCTGACCGAAAAATCAGCCCGGCGACCGCCGGGAAAGAGGAGATCCCTATGAAAGCTGTCTATCTGAAAGCACCCAATCAGTTTGCAGTCCGCGACGTGGAGCTGCCGGCTCCCGGCGCGGGGGAAGTGGTGGTGGAGGTCCGCGCCTGCGGCTTCTGCGGCCACGACAAGATCATGGCCGGCTACGCCGCCGCCGACTGGGAGCCCTTCGGCCACGAGTTCGCCGGCGTCGTGGCGGAACTGGGCCCCGGTGTCACGCACCTGCAGGTGGGGGACCGGGTGGTGGTGGAGACGTCCATCTTCGACCAGCTGTCCGACGAGGCCCGCAACGGCCACCCGGAGTGGGACACCCGCGGCCCCAACTACATGAGCCTGCCTCACGTGGCCATGGGCTTCGCCGAGCGGACCCTGGTGCCGGAGGTGCTGTGCGTGAAGTTCGACGGCATCCCCGACGAGGAGGCCTGCTTCATCGAGCCCATGGGCGTGGCCGTGGACCTGATCCTGACGGCGGACATCCACCTGGGCAACGACGTGGCCGTCATGGGCTGCGGCGCCATCGGCCTCATGGCCCTGCAGATGGCCCGGCGCTCCGGCGCCCGGCGGATCTACGCCATCGAGCACGCCCACAACGCCCGCAAGGCGCAGCTGGCGCTGGAGTACGGCGCCGACGAGGTGCTGTTCTCCGACGAGACGGACTTGACGAAGTACCCGTTCCCCCGCGGCGGGGTGGACCGGGTGCTGGTGACGACGCCGCCGCGGACCATCGACCTGGCGACGCGGCTGCTGAACGTGGGCGGCATCGCGGCGTTTCTGGGCATCAGCTACGGGCCGGACGCCGTCGTCTCCTTCGACTCCAACGTGGTGCACCTGAACAAGCTGCAGATCCGCGGCTCCAACGCCATCCCGGCCCTGTACTTCCCCCAGTGCCTGGACCTGCTGCGGGCCGGCATGGTGGACGTGAAGAAGCTCATCACCCACACTTTCCCGCTGGAGGAGGCGCCCGAGGGGATCGCGGCCTTCCTCCGCGACCACGGCACGGCCGTCAAGGCCGTCATGCTCCGGCCGTGACGCCGGCGGTTGCGCGGCGGGCCGAAATGTGGTAAAATACATCGAGAGCAAACGAGGGGGAGCGGCAGCCGATGGAGTATATCGTCCTGGACTTGGAATGGAATCAGGCGTGGCCGGGGTCCTCGGCCGCCAAGCAGGGGCTGCCCCTCCACGGGGAGATCATCCAGATCGGCGCCGTCCGCCTGCTGGAGGACCGGACCGTGGCCGACGAGTTTCAGCTGCTGGTCCGTTCCCAGTTCTTCAAGAAGCTCAACAAGAAGGTCAGCAGCCTGACGGGCATCAAGGAGGCCCGGCTCAAGGCCGAGGGCGTTCCGTTCCCCGAGGCGGTGGAGCGCTTCCGCGCCTGGTGCGGCGAGGACGTGGTGTTCCTGACGTGGGGCTTTGACGACGTGATGATCCTGCGGGAGAATCTGTCCATCCACAACCTGCCGTCCGACTGGGTCCTCCGGTGGTACAACGCCCAGATGATCTTCAACACCCAGACCGACGGCAGCACGAACCAGCGCGCCCTCAAGACGGCCATGGAGCTGCTGCACATCGAGCCCAGCCGCCCGGCCCACGACGCCCTGGGAGACGCCTACCACACGGCCCTGATCTGCGCCCGGCTGGACCTGGAGCGCGGCATCCGGGAGTACGGCGGCGCCGTCCGCGCCCACGAGAACGGTTTCCACGGGGCGGAGCTGCCCGGGTGCCTCTCCCGGACGGTCTACCACGGCTACGCCGACAAGCGCGAGGCCCTGACGAAGATGAGCGGCGCGGAAAATCTCTGCCCCCGCTGCGGGCAGGCCATGGCGGCAGGAAAGTGGATCGCCCAGCCGGGGCGGCGGTACATGAACCTGTCCTCCTGCGAGGCCCACGGCAAGTTCCTGGTCCGTGTCCGGCTCCAGCAGGAGGAGGGCGGGCTGCGGGTCAGCCGCCTGCTGTACGACGGCGACTCGGAGGCCGCCAAGGCGTACGAGAAGGCTGCGGCAAACCCGCCCAAGCGCCCCCGGCGCCACCGCCGGCGGCATAAGAAGGCCGCGGCTGCCCAGCCGAAGGCCCAGTGAGGAGGGATTTGTCGTGGGAAGAAAGTGGCCCTACTGGGTCAGCCTGATCTGCTCGCTGCTGAGCATCGGCGTCGCCTGTGAGACGTACCGCCGGAAACGGAACCGCCGCAACCTGCTGGTGACGGCTGCACTCCAGGGGACGGCCGCCGTCCTGTCGGCGCTGCTGCTCTGCCTGCCGGAGACGGAAGAACGCGACTGAGACTCTGCGCCCGGCGGCGAGACCGCCGGGCGCAGTCTTTGGCCGGGGGTTGACAGCAGGGCCGGGGACCGGTATACTGAACATACTGACGGTATGTAAGGAGGGCGGCCCATGGCACGGAACAAGTACCCGGAGGTGACGGTGGAGCGGATTCTGGACGCGGCGCAGCGCCTCTTCCTGGAGAAGGGGTACGAGCAGACGACGATCCAGGACATCGTCGACCAGCTGGGCGGCCTGACGAAGGGCGCCGTCTACCACCACTTCAAGTCGAAGGAGGAGATCCTCGACGCGGTAGGGGACCGGATGTTCTTCGCCAACAACCCGTTCGAGGCCGTCCGGGGCCGCACGGACCTGACGGGCCTGGAGAAGCTGCGGGAGGCCATCCGGCGCAACCAGGCCGACACGGCCCGCGCCCGCATCACGGTCCAGTCCATCCCCCTGGCGCGGAACCCCCGGATGCTGGTGGAGATGATCGAGTCCAACCGGCGGATTCTGACGCCGTATTATCAGGAGCTGCTGGAGGAGGGGAACCGGGACGGCTCCCTCCACACGGCGTACGTCCGGGAGCTGGCGGAGCTGCTGCCGCTGCTGACGAGCTTGTGGATGCTGCCGTCGGTGTTCCCGGCCACCCGGGAGGAGATGCGGCGGAAGTTTACCTTCCTGGGCGAGATGCTGGAGGCCATGGGCGTGCCGCTGTTCGACGACGCCATCCGGCAGCTGGTGGACGACTTCTTCGCCCAGATCCCGGAGACGGGGCTGGAATAAAATTGCCCTCGGGCAATTTTATTTTGGGGAAATACATACCAGCAGAAGGTATGATAAATCGGAGGGAGGCGGTACAGCCTGGGTCTCATGCTGGCGATATACATTCATTCGGAAGGTATGAAAGGAGCAACCACATGACGAAACCACGCGGGAGCGCCCCGGCGCGGCCGCTCTCCCGGAACTTCACGCTGCTGATCCTGGGGCAGATCAGCTCGCTGATCGGGAACTACACGCTGAAATTCGCCCTGTCCATGTACGTGCTGGAGGCGACGGGGTCGGCGGCCGTCTTTGCCGGGCTGCAGGCCGCAGCCATGGTGCCGACGATCCTGCTGTCGCCCCTGGGCGGCATCCTGGCCGACCGGGCCAACCGCCGCACGGTCATGGTGGCGCTGGACGGCCTCTCGGGGCTGGCAGTACTGCTGGCGGCCGCGGCCATGGGCGCGGGGCCGGAGCTGACCGTGATCGGCACGCTGCTGGTGGCGCTGTCGGCGCTGGCGGCCTTCGAATCGCCCACGGTGCAGGCGTGCATCCCGCAGATGCTCACCGGCGACGCCCTCCTGCGCGGCAACGCCGCCGTCAGCCAGGTGCAGGCCGTGGCGGGCCTGGTGACGCCGTTCCTGTGCAGCCTCGTCTATACGGCCTTCGGTCTGGGGCCGGTGCTCTGGGGGACGGTGGCCTGCTTCTTCCTGACGGCGCTGCTGGAGTGCCGGATCCGGCTGGCCGCCCCGAAGCCGGCCGGCGGCGCGGGGGTGGGCGCCATCCTGCGGGAGGAGCTCTCCGCCGGCGCGCGCTTCCTGCGCCGGGAGCAGCCGGACATCCTCCGGCTGTTGCTGCTGGCAGCCCTGGTCAGCCTGTTCGTGGCCGGGACGGTGGCGGTGGGCTTCCCGTTCCTGGTGCGCACGGTGCTGGGGCTCTCCTCGGCCCACTACGGCGCGGCCGAGAGCGCCATGGGTGTGGCGGCGATTCTCGGCAGCCTGCTGGTGGGCGTGCTGGCGGGGCGGCTGCGGACGCGGCAGCTGGCCTGGATTTTCGTGGGCTTCGGCCTCTGCCTGACGGCGGCGGGGGCAGCGTTCCTGGTGCCGCTGGGAGTGATGGGGCGGTATGGCTGCCTGCTGGTCCTGTTTTGCGGCTGTCAGCTGGGATGCAGCGCGTTCTCCACGTATGCCGTCACGCTGATCCAGGGCCGCACGCCGGAGCACCTGATGGGCAAGGTCATGTCCATGGTGTTCACCGTGTCCCTGTGCGCCCAGCCGGCGGGCCAAATGGTCTACGGGGCGCTGTTCGACCGGCTGTCCCGCAGCCCCGGTTGGGTGCTGCTCCCCTCGGGCCTGGCCGTCTGCGCCATCGGCGCGGCGTCGGCGCGCTTCCTGGCCTCCCTGGACCACCCGACGAAATGAAATAATGCGGCCGCCCCGTTTACGGGGCGGCCGTTTTGCATGGTTGGACGGTTACGACAGCACCGGGATGGCGGACAGCAGGGAGAAGCCCTTCTCCCGCAGGCCGTCCAGAGCGGCTTTGGTCATCGGGGCGGTCAGGAAGGCATCCTTCCGGCCTGGCAGGTACTCCACCTGACCGAACACGGCGCCCACGGCACCGCTGGCCGCCCGGGTGCGGATCATCCAGCGCAGCGGCACCTGGGAAAAATCGGCCAGATCGGCAGGACGGCTCTCGCCCCAGCCCAGGCTGCGGCGCTTGTCGTTGTGGAGCACGCAGTCCACCACGTCGCCCACCACGGCGCTGGCCGTGGGCAGCTTGCCGGCACCGCGGCCGTAGAACATCACCTCGCCCACGGCGTTGCCGCGGATGAGCACCGCGTTGAATACGCCGTCCACGCTGGCCAGAGGCCGGTCGGACAGGACGAGATGCGGCGAGACGTAGATGACGAAGCGCCCGTCCTCCTGGCGGAAGGTGCGGCCCAGCAGCTTCAGCGCCATGCCGGCCGCCTCGGCGCAGGCCACGTCCTCGGTGGTGATGCCGCTGATGCCGCAGGTGTAGACCTGCTCGGGGTACACGTGGCGGCCGAAGGCCAGGGCTGCCAGAATGCAGATCTTCCGGCAGGCGTCGAGGCCCTCCACGTCGGCGGTGGGGTCGGCCTCGGCGTACCCCTTCTCCTGGGCACGGCGGAGCATGTCGTCAAAGTTCCGGTTCTCATGAATCATCTTCGTGAGAATATAATTGGTAGTGCCGTTGAGAATGCCGCAGATCTCCTCGATCCGGTTGCCGGCCAGGCAGAAGGACAGGGGGCGCAGCAGCGGGATGCCGCCGCCGACGCTGGCCTCGAACAGAAAGTTGCGGTTGTTCTGCCGCGCCAGCTCCAGCAGCTCCAGGCCGTGAGCGGCCACCAGGGCCTTGTTGGAGGTGACGACGTGCTTGCCGGCCTTCAGGGCGCGGCTGGTGAAGTCCAGCGCCACGCCGCAGCCGCCGATGCACTCCACCACCACCGAGACCTCCGGGTCCTGCTCGATGACGGAAAAGTCGTGGATCACCAGATGGGCGTACGGGCTGTCCGGGAACTCCCGGGTGTCGAGAATGTACTTGACCGCCACGGGCTCCTCCGTGCGGCGGCGGATCTCCGCCTGGTTCATGTCCAGCACCTCGGCCACGCCGGAGCCGACGGTGCCGAAGCCGAGAATTGCAATGTTTGCCATGGTCAATCTCCTCTGTCGCGTGGATGGTTACCGCCCGTTGGCGGCGGCGAAGATGGCGCGCATGTCCGCCTCGTCCAGCACCCGGAAGGTGCCGATGGTGCGGGTGCCGCCGTAGCTGCACTGGCGGGCCAGACGGTCCAGGGCCGCGTCGTCTACAGGTGCGCCCAGCAGGCCCGGCAGGCCCACCGGCATGCCCAGGGAGCGGAAGTAGTCCTCATTGGCACGGATGCCGGCCTCGGCGGCGTCGGGGCCTTCAATGCCCCAGACGGCTTTGGCGTAGCGGACGAAGCGGTCGGGGTTGGCCGGCAGCACGTACCGGGCCCAGGAGCCCCAGACGGCGGCCAGGCAGGCGCCGTGGGCCTTGTCGTACAGGCCGCCCAGCGCCTGGCTCAGCTGGTGGGGGGCGAAATCCTTGCTGCCGCCGAGGCCCGTCAGGCCGTTATGGGAGAGGCTGCCGGCCCAGTAGATCTCGCTCATGGCGTGGAGGTCGGCGGGATTGGCCGCCACCTTGCGGCCGTTGCGGATGACGACGCGCAGCAGCGCCTCGGCCAGTTCATCGGTGAGCTCATTGTCGGTGACGGGGTTGAAGTACCGGTCCAGGGTGTGCATCATGATGTCGGTGACGCCGCAGCCCACCTGGTACGGCGGCAGCGTGGCCGCCAGTGCCGGGTCGAGGACGGCGAAGGCCGGGCGGTTCAGCTGCGTCGTCAGGCCGCGCTTGACGCCGCTGGCCTCGTCGGTCAGGACGGCGGAGTCGCTGGTCTCACTGCCGGCGGCGGGGATCGTCGGGATGGCGCCCACGGGCAGGGACTTTTGCAGCCGCGCCGGCGTGAGCCAGATGTCGTTCCAGACGTCCAGCTCCGGATTGGCTGCGCCGTGGGCCACGGCCTTGGCCGTGTCGATGACGCTGCCGCCGCCGACACCCAGAATGAAGTCCGCCTGCAGGGCCAGCGCCCGGGCGATGGCCTCCCGGGCGAAGGCCACCCGCGGGTTGGGCTGTACGCCGCCCACGGACTCGCAGGTGAGGCCGGCCGCCTGCAGCTGCGAGCAGATGCGCTCCAGCAGGCCCGAGCGGACGGCGCTGCCGCCGCCGTAAATCACCAGAACGCGGCTGCCGCCGTACTTGCGGACGAATTCCGCGGTGCGCGCCTCCGAATCGGCGCCGAAGATGACTTCCGTCGGTACGTGGTACGTGAAATTCCTCATGAATGATTTCCTCCTTCGTGGCGGCGGCTCAGCCGGCGACGATGCCGGCCTTGAGGACGCCGCTCTGTGCGCTGATCTGTTTGAGAAGCTCCTCCACCGGGCATAACAGATCTGTGGTCTCGGCAGAGATGGTGACCATGGCGGCGCCGTTGCTGGGGATGGACTGATTGATGGTCAGGATGTTGGCGCCGCAGGCCGCAAAGATGGAGAGGATCCCGGAGAGAAAGCCGGCCCGGTCCACGAGCATCAGCTGGAACGTGATGATGCGGCCGGCCATCAGGTTCTGGAACGGGGCGATGGAGTCGCGGTACTTATAGAAGGCGCTGCGGCTCAGGTCCACGGCCTGGGTGGCCGCGTTGACCGTGGAGACCTCGCCGGTCTCCAGCAGGCGCTTGGCCTCTGCAACCTTGAGAAAGACCTCCGGCAGGGCACCGGCCTCCACAATGTAGTATTTCGGTGATGTTTTCAAAGCGCTCCCTCCTGCTTGTCTTTCCTGCGTGCGCAGATGTGCGTTGTCTGCGGCTATCGTACCATTTTTTTTCGGCAAATGCAACAGGGAATGGTCCGCTTTTTTGAGAAAAAGTACAGCTTTGCCGAAGGGCAGAGCTCGGAAAGGAGGCGCTGACCGTGCAGCGCATGCAGATCATCCGCACCGTCCTGGCGGCGGCCGCCGCTGTCGCCGTCCTCTGGGTGGGGACAGAGTTTCTGCTGCCGGTGGCGCTGCCGTTCCTGATTGCGCTGCTGGCGGCGCGGCTGGCGCAGAAGCCGGTGGACTTCCTCTGCCGGCGGGGGCATCTGCCCCGGTGGCTGGCGGCCGGCATCGTGGTGCTGGCGGGGCTCGTGGTGCTGAGCATCCTGCTCTGGGGGCTGTTCCGGGTGGTGTGGACGGAGCTGGGGCGGTTTGCCGCGTCGGTTCCGGCGGCCCTGCACGCCCTGGAGGGTCCCATGAACGCCCTGCGCCGGTGGCTGGGGAACCTGGCCGGCCGCCTACCGGAGGCGCTGCAGGAGCCGGCCCGGGAGGGAATCGCCGGCCTCTTTGAAAACGGCTCTCTGGTGGCCGAGCGGGGGGCCGACGCGCTGCTCTCCGCGGCCTCCGGGACTGTGACGAAGCTGCCGGACGTGCTGCTGTTCGTGGTGACGACGGTGCTGGCCACGTTCATGGCCTGCAGCCAGTATCGCAGCCTGACGGCGCTGGTCCGCCGGCAGGTGCCGGCGGCCTGGAAGAACCGCTGGCAGGCGCTGGTGCACGGCCTGCGGACGACGCTGGCCGTCTGGCTGCGGGCGCAGCTGAAGCTCATCGGCGTCAATTTCCTGCTGCTGACGGTGGGGCTGATGCTGCTGGGCGTGGGCTTCCCGGTGCTCTTCGGCGGCCTTATTGCGCTGATCGATGCGCTGCCGGTGTTCGGGGCCGGCACGGTGCTGCTGCCGTGGAGCCTGCTGAGCTTCCTGCAGGGGGAGAGCAGCCGCGGTATCGGACTGCTGCTGCTGTACAGCGCGGCGTACGTGACCCGCTCGGCCCTGGAGCCGCGGCTGGTGGGCCGGCAGATGGGACTCCATCCGCTGCTGATGCTCCTGGCCATCTACGCCGGCTACCGGTACGGCGGTGTGGCCGGCATGCTGCTCTTCCCGGTGGCCGCCCTGCTGCTCAAGCAGCTCTGGGACTGGACCCCGCACCAGAATGGCGCGGATTTTCCTGCAAAAAATCATTGACATCCGGCGGAAAATCGGATATAATCTACCGGTAAAACAAAGAAGGAGCGGAAGCACCGCACCTCACCCCCGGCAAGCGCGCCAAAGGGTCAACAGAGTCTCCTGCCCCGGTGGGGACGGGTGTGCTGTGCGGGTGCTTTGCGGCGTCCGCATTTTTTGTTGAGATTTGGAATTGGAGGTGCTTTCCCATCGGCAAACTGGATCATCAGCTCAACGAGGAGATCCGCGACAAGGAGGTCCGCGTCATCGGCGCAGACGGCACGCAGCTGGGCATCATGTCGTCGGCAGACGCGCTGAACCTTGCGTACGAGAAGGATCTTGACCTGGTCAAGATCTCTCCCACCGCCACACCGCCCGTGTGCAAGATCATGGACTACGGCAAGTTCCGCTTTGAGCAAATCAAAAAGGAAAAAGAGGCCAAGAAAAACCAGCGGGTCGTGGAGATCAAGGAAGTCCGCATGTCCCCCAACATCGACGTGGCTGACTTCAACGTCAAGCTGAAGAACGCGCAGAAGTTTCTCACCGAGGGCAACCGCGTCAAGGTGACGGTCCGCTTCCGCGGCCGCGAGATGGCGCACACCTCCATCGGCGAGGAGCTGCTGAAGAACTTCGGCGCATCCTGCGCAGAGGTTGCCAATGTCGAGAAGAACCCCAAGCTCGACGGGCGGCACATGTCCATGTTCCTGAGCCCGAAGAACGCCAAGTAAACCACTTTCGGAAGGAGAACTCCCCATGCCTAAGATGAAAACCCATTCCGGCGCGAAGAAGAGATTCAGCCTCACCAAGACCGGCAAGGTGAAAAGGGCCCACGCCTATAAGAGCCATATCCTCACCAAGAAGACGACGAAGCGCACCCGCGGCCTGCGGCAGACCGGCTATGCCGATGTGACGAACGAGGCCACCGTCAAGAAAATGATTCCGTACAAATAATCGGGCGCAACGCATCCAGATAGGAGGATATTGAACCATGGCTAGAGTCAAAGGCGCGATGATGACGCGCAAGAGAAGAAATAAGACCCTCAAGCTTGCCAAGAGCTACTGGGGCTCCAAGTCCACCCACTTCAAGATGGCCAAGCAGGCCGTCATGAAGTCCGGCGTCTACGCCTACACGGGCCGCCGGCTGAAGAAGCGCGATTTCCGCCGCCTGTGGATCACCCGCATCTCCGCTGCGGTGGCTCCCTTCGGCCTGAATTACTCCCGCTTCATGAACGGCCTGAAGCGTGCCGGCGTGGAGATGAACCGCAAGGCCCTCAGCGAGCTGGCCATCACCGACAGCGCGGCCTTTGCCGCCCTGGTGGACGTGGCCAAGCAGGCACTGTAACGCCGCAGAACCGAACAAACGCACGAACGGCCCTCCGCGCCAAGCGCGGAGGGCCGTTTTCTGTGCGGCAAACGGTCAAAATAGCTGGCCGGGGAGCTTCTGCCGGAGCTTGGGCGGGAAGGCGCGGTCGAAGGCCTCGGCCCGGGCCTCGTCGATGAAGTAGCCCTGCGGCGTGTAATAGACGCCGGCGGCCCCGTCGAGAAAGCCCGGCTGCAGCTCCCGGAGCAGGAAGAAGGGGGACGGCGGCGCCCCGTGGCAGCGGATGCCGCGGGTGCTGGCGGCCACAAAGCCCGACTTTCCATAGAAGTCGGGGTTCCCCTCGATGCACACGGCGCCGGCGCCCAGGTCCCGGGCCATCTCCAGGGAGCGCTCCAGAAGGAACTTCCCGCAGCCCCGGCGCTGGAAATCCGGGTGGATGCTCAGGGGGCCGAACGTCATGACGGGCAGGGTCCGGCCGTCGTCCGTGCGGAGCTCGGCCCGCATGTAGAGAATGTGCCCGATCAGCCGCCCGTCCCGCTCCAGCACCAGGTCCAGCTCCGGAACCAGGGCGGGATCCCCGCGCAGGACGTGCACGATGTAGTGCTCCGTACAGCCGGGGCGGTAGACGTTCCAAAACGCCTCCCGGGTCAGATGCTCCACGGCGTCGTAGTCGCCGGGGCACTCCCGGCGGATGGTGAGGCGGTGCGCGTCCATGTGGATTCCTCCTGAACGGTCGAATGGTATACGGCGTGCTACCGCCGCTGGAGGCAGTAGGCCACAGCCAGCAGGCCGGCCAGTGCCGTGAGCGCCAGGCAGAGATACAGCTGTGCCGGTACTGCAGAGCGGCGGCCGCCGCTCCAGAGGCCGGAATCCTCCAGGGTATACTGCGCCGTCACGTCGGTGCCGTCGGCGTCCAGCAGCGCCGTGGTTTCCAGGCGGGTCATGGGGCCGGCGGTGCCGGCCGGCAGGGACAGCGCCGCTTCCAGCTCCGCCGCATCCAGCAGCCGCAGGAAGGATTCAGACGGCACATCGAATCCCTGCGCCGCCGGCGCAGACCGGCTGCCGGTGCCGTCGTAGCACGTCACCTGGAACCGGGCGATGCCGGCGCAGCCGTCACCCAGCAGAGCGAACAGAGGGCCGCCGTCGGTCAGCAGCGTCAGGGGCTGCACGCCGGCCGACAGCGACGCGGCCTGCTCCCAGCTCTCCGCCGGGCGGTACCGACCGTTCCAGCCCCGCTCCAGCCGGACGACGCCCCGGCCCGTGCCGTTCCCGGTCTCCCGGGCGTACGCCACAAAACGCATACCGCCCCGCTCCGCGGCGCCCAGCAGGCGGGTGCCGCCGCCGCTGTAGACCTCCGCAGCTGCGGCATCGCCGGAGGCAGTTGCCGGATAGGCGTACTCCAGCCCGTACAGCAGGAACAGACTGCCGACGGTGGCCAGCAGGCACACAACCGCTGCCAGCCAGTGCCTCCTCTGCCGGACGCGCCGCCGTCTGCCCATGGCAATTCCCCCTCCATCCCGCCCCCGTCCGGGAAACGGGCTCTTCACGGAGACAGTATATCACAAAATGCGGCCGGATGGAAGCGGGCAGCGGCGGACTTTCCCGGCCCCGGACGACTGTGCGGCGGCAAAAAGGGCCCGCGGCATACGCCGCGGGCCTCGGGAGCGGATTTACTTGATGACGCCCTTCTGCAGGGCAATGTTGGCGTAGATGGCCTCCTCACCGGTCTGGACGATGCAGTACGACTTCTTGGCGTTGTCGTAGAACTCGAACCGCTCGTAGGAGCCGAAGGCGTCGGCGCCGCGGGCGTCGTGCTTGGCGACGATGGACTTGTACGTGTCCCAGATGGGGACGTCCAGGCCCTTGTCGCTCTCGGCCACCTCCATGATGTGGACCGGATGCTCCACGTAGGCGTCCAGGGGGATCATGGTCAGAATGGCCTCCAGCAGCTCCGGTACGCCGTGGCCGTCGCAGCGGACCAGCTTGCAGCCGCCCTCCCGGGCGAAGCGATCGGCGGGGAAGTTGCCGTCGCCCAGGACGATGACGTCGCCGTGGCCCATCTCGCAGAGGACCTTCAGCAGCTCGGGGGAGAGGATCTTCGGGACGTTGTTCAGCATGGCGTGCCTCCCGTTACCGGATGTTCCGGTACATGGGGCCGTAGGCCGAGCAGGCGCGGTAGTCCTGGCCCTCCTTGTCCATGCCGAAGGCGTTCCAGGCGGCGGGACGGAAGATGTCCTTCTCCGGGACGTTGTGCATGCACACGGGGATGCGCAGCATGGAGCAGAGGGTGATCAGGTCGGCGCCGATGTGGCCGTAGGAGATGGCGCCGTGGTTGGCACCCCAGTTGTTCATGACGTCGTAGGCGGTGCAGAACGGGCTGCCCTCGATGCCGTCGCAGCGCGGGGTGAACCAGGTACACGGCCAGGTGGGGTTGGTGCGCTCCATGAGCTTGTCGGTGACTTCGTCGGGCAGCTGGACGGTCCAGCCCTCGGCAATCTGCAGCACCGGGCCCAGACCCTTGACGAGATTCAGGCGGATCATGGTCACGGGCATCTCGGCACGGGTGACGAAGTGGCTGGAGAAGCCGCCGCCGCGGAAGTTGTCGAAGCCGGCCTCGCACCAGACGGTGGCGTCGGTCATCTTCTTGATGTCCTCGTCGGTGACGTCCCACCACTGCTTCATGACGTGGTTGCCGTTCTCATCGGTGCACTCGCCGCAGGCGTCCAGGCAGGCGGCGCCGGAGTTGAGCAGGTGGATGATGCCGCCGTTCTCCCTGGCCTTGCCCTCCAGGTCGTAGCCGGTGACGCGCTTCGTGGCCTCGGGGGACCAGAAGGTGCGCACGTCGGCGAAGATCTGGGCCCGGTGGGTCAGCAGGCGCATGAACAGCATGCCCAGGCCGTTGAGCACGTCGTTCTCGGTGGCGAAGGTCATGGGCTCCTTCTTGCCCGTAAAGTCGAAGGACGAGTTGAGCACGGCCTCGGGGTAGTCGCAGTTGGGCCAGTGGTCGGTCCACTGGCGCTGGCCCTGGAAGCCGGCGGCAATGGCGTTGTGGCCCAGCTTCTCCTCCTCGAAGGCGTCAGGCAGCTTGTCGTTGCCGTGCATCAGGTCCTTGATGATGCAGTACATCTTGATGGTGAACTCCCACTGCTTGTCCTTCTGCTCGCGGTTGAAGCGGACGAAGGCCGGGTTGTCATCGCGGCCCTCCTTGCAGTGCTCCTTCGTCCAGGCCAGGGCGCGCTCGTACGTCTCCTGGTCGTAGATGCCCTCCTCCATGCGGCGCAGGATCTCCACCTCGTCGATGGACTCGACGCGCATGCCCAGGTAGTCCTGTATGAAGTCCTGGTCGATGATGGAGCCGCCGATGCCCATGCACATGGAGCCGATCTGCAGGTAGCTCTTGCCGCGCATCATGGCCACGGCCAGGGCGGCACGGCCGAAGCGCAGCAGCTTCTCCTTCACGTCCTCGGGGATGTCAGTGACCTGGTCGGCGTCCTGGACCTCATGGCCGTAGATGCCGAAGGCCGGCAGGCCCTTCTGGGCGTGGGTGGCCAGCACGGAGGCCAGGTACACGGCGCCGGGGCGCTCGGTGCCGTTGAAGCCCCAGACGCCCTTGATGGTCATGGGGTCCATGTCCATGGTCTCGGAGCCGTAGCACCAGCAGGGGGTGACGGACAGGGTGACGGCCACGTTCTCCTTCTTGAACTTCTCGGCGCAGGCGGCGCTCTCCGGCACGCGGCCGATGGAGCTGTCGGCGATGACGACCTGCACGGGCTCACCGTTGGAGTAGCGCAGGTTCTCCTCAAAGAGCTTCTTGGCGGCCTGCGCCATGGCCATGACCTGGGGCTCCAGGCTCTCGCGGAGCTTCATGGGGCCGCGGCGGCCGTCGACGATGGGGCGGATGCCGATCTTCGGCAGGTCCAGATGGCTGGGATTCATAATGACAGGACTCCTTTCATGATACAGTCACGGTTGGGTGAACTGACGGATTTTGGATTTCAGCCGCAGCAGCTGCGGCGGGGACTTGCTGCCGCGGAGCCGCTCCAGCATGATGCGCGCGGCCTCGCGGCCCATCTCCTCCATGGGCTGCTCGACGATGTCCAGCGGCGGGGTGACGACCCGGCAGAGGTCCAGATTGTCGAAGCCGATGAAGTCCACCTGCTCCGGCAGGGCGATGCCCCGCTCGTGGGCGGCGGTGATGGCGCCGACGGTCATGTCGTAATTGGTGACGCAGACGGCCGTGGGCGGCTCCGGCAGGTCCATGAGGACGTTGAAGAGCCGGTAGCCGGACTCCAGGTCGTAGTTGCCCTGCTGGATCAGCTGCTCGTCCAGGGGGACGCGGTAGTCCTCATGGACGCGGCGGTAGCCCACCAGGCGCTCCCGGGCCGTGGAGATTTCCTGCGGCCCGACGATCAGGCCGATGCGCCGGTGCTGCCGCCGGAAGAGCAGCTCCATGGCGCTGTAGATGGCGTTGAGGCTGTCGGCCACCACGGCGTCGCAGCGGAAGTCGGGGATCACCCGGTCCACCAGGATCACCGGCACGTCCTCCACCAGCTCAGCCAGACGGGCCGCGCCGATGTGCTCCGGGACGAAGACGATGCCGTCCACATTGATGCCCACCAGCAGCTGCAGCTGCTCCAGCTCCATCTGCGGATCGAACTCGTAGCTGCAGACGACGCAGTGGTATCCGCGCCGGCGGAGCTGGGCGTCCAGCGCGGCCACCACCTGGCCGAAGAACGGGCTGGAGATGGTGGGCAGCAGGACGCCGACGGTCATGGACCGGTTCGTCTTGAGGCCGCGGGCGAAGTAGTTGACCTTGTAATCCAGCTTGGCGATGGCCGCCTCGATGCGCTCCCGGTTCTGCTCCAGGACGTGGCCGCCGTTCATGTATTTGGAGATCGTGGCCAGGGACAGGCCCGTCTCCCGGGCGATATCTTTAATCGTCGACATGACAGCACCACCAGAAACCAGGATCACGAACGCTGCGCCCGGACAAGGGCGAAACGTTTAGCTTATTGTACCGCGTTTTCTCCGAAAGGTCAAGGCGGCGGCGGGGATTTTTTGCGATTCGGCCTTTTTCACAAATCTGCCGGCCCGGGCGCCGCTCCGCCGCGGCGCGTTGTGGAGATTGCCGGATTTTCCGGCCTCGGCGGCCGGAAGCCGCACGAAACTGGAAAAAAAGCCGCGCTGCCCTTGCAGGTGGCGGAATTCCATGGTACAATCAAGATGCGCCTCCTCGTGGGGGAAGTGCGACGCGAAACGTTTTGTTTGAATTCGGGGGACTGCCCCCAGTACTTCCGTGCTGCGGCACGGCAAAAAGGAGATATGGGTATCATGGTTGATATGACAAAGTGGCAGGCGCTGGCCCGGGAGAACATCCACAAGCGTCCGGCCGGCCAGGGCCGCCTGGCCGGGAAGATCGCCATCGTCACCGGCTCGGCCCAGGGCTTCGGCAAGGGCATCGCCGAGGAGATGTACAAGGAGGGCGCGTCGGTGGTCATCGCCGACATGAACGAGCCCCTGGCCCGGACGGTGGCGCAGGAGCTGGGCGAGCGGGCCCACTTCATCGCCGTCAACGTGGCCGACGAGGAGAGCGTGGCCCACATGGTGGCCGAGACCGTGGAGTACTTCGGCGGCCTGGACATCATGGTCTCCAACGCCGGCGTCGTCCGCAGCGGCCCCATCGCCGAGCTGGAGAAGAAGGACTTCGACTTCGTCACCAGCATCAACTACACCGGCTACTTCCTCTGCGCCAAGTACGCCGCCCTGATCATGGAGGCGCAGCACGAGGCCGACCCGGACTGGATGGGCGACATCATCACCATCAACTCCAAGTCCGGCCTGGAGGGCTCCAACAAGAACTTTGCCTACGCCGGCTCCAAGTTCGGCGGCATCGGCCTGACCCAGTCCTTCGCCCTGGAGCTGTGCGCGTATAACATCAAGGTCAACGCCATCTGCCCCGGCAACTACCTGGACGGCCCGCTGTGGACGGACCCGGAGAAGGGCCTCTTCGTCCAGTACCTCCACGCCGGCAAGGTGCCCCACGCCAAGACCGTCGCCGACGTCAAGGCGTACTACGAGGCCAAGGTGCCCATGAACCGCGGCTGCCTGCCGGTGGACGTGGCCCGGGCCATCTTCTACTGCGTGGAGCAGAAGTACGAGACCGGCCAGGCCATCCCCGTCACCGGCGGCCAGTGCATGCTCAACTGACCGGGTGGCGCCGATGATCGACCTGCACATTCTCGAGCGGCTCAACGCCCCCACCCGGGAGGCGCGGCTGGAAAACCTGCGGGACGTGCTGAAAACGGCCCAATTCCCGCCGATGGTGCCCCAGTATATCAACAACCACATCCACACCACGTACTCCTTCTCGCCGTATTCGCCCACGGCGGCGGTGTTCGCCGCCCGGGCCGAGGGGCTGTGCACCGCCGGCATCGTCGACCACGACTCCATCGCCGGCGCGCCGGAGTTCCTGGAGGCGGCGGAGCTGGTGGGCATCCCGGCCACGGTGGGCATGGAGTGCCGCGTCTCCATGGACGGCACGGTGCTGGCCGGCCGCCGCACCAACAACCCCGACCAGGTGGGCGTCAGCTATATGACGCTCCAGGGCGTGCCCCACGACCGGATCGCCGGCCTCAACGACTGGTTCGCCCCGTACCGGGCCCGCCGCGGCGACCGGAACCGGAAGATGGTTGCCAACATCAACGGCCTGCTGCCCGGCACTGACCTGGACTACGACCGGGACGTGCTGCCCCTGAGCCAGGCGGCCGACGGCGGCGGCGTCACCGAGCGGCACCTGATGTACGCCCTGGCCAGGAAGATGGTGGCCCGGGCCGGCAGGGGCCAGGGGCTGGTGGACTATCTGACGTCCATCGGCATCGACCTGAGCGAAAAGCAGCGCCGGCAGCTGCTGGACACGGCGTACCCCTTCTATGAATACGACGTGCTGGGCATTCTCAAGGCGGTGTTCGTCCCGGAGATCTACGTGGACGCCACCGACGAGTGCCCCAACATTCGGGAGCTGGTGGCCCTGGCCAGGGACGTGGGGGCCGTGCTGTGCTACGCGTACCTGGGCGACGTGGGCGACAGCGTCACCGGCGACAAGAAGGCCCAGAAATTCGAGGACGACTACCTGGACGACGTGTTCGCCTGCCTGAAGGACTGCGGCGTCCCGGCCGTCACGTACATGCCCACCCGCAACACGCCGGCCCAGCTGGCCCGGCTGCGGAGGCTGTGCGAGGAGAACGGCATCTTCCAGGTCTCCGGCGAGGACATCAACTCCCCGCGCCAGAGCTTCGTGATCCGCGCCATGGAGGACCCCCAGTTCCAGAACCTCATCGACGCCACCTGGAAGCTCATCGACTACGAAACCGGGAAGATCCCCATGGATCTCTACCGCTGACCTCAAAACGACGCCGGCCGCACAACTGTGCGGCCGGCGGTTTTTGCATGCGGTTAGCCGTCTGCGGACGTGAGCTGCAGGCGGAACTGGGCGCCGGGCTCGCCGGCAAAGACGACCCAGCCGCCGCCCTGCAGCTCGGCCTCCGTGTCGCCCCACGCCCAGGACGCCGCCGTGCAGACGCCCTCGCCGTCGTAGGCGGCGAAGCCGCCGCCCTCCGGCAGCTGGACGGTCATTCGCTTCCAGGCCGACGTCCCGTCGATCCGGTACCAGCGGGCGTACCCGTCGGGCTGGATGGTGCAGCGGGAGCCAGGGCCGCCGTACAGCGCCTCAAAGGCTGCCTCCTCCACGTACCGTCCGCCCGCCAGGGACAGGGTTTCCACGCCGTCCTCCTCGGTGACGGTGATGTTCTGCCAGTCCCGGCCGTACAGGCCGGGGATGGCGGCCACGCCCTCGGCCCGGTTGGCGTCCACCATGCGGTCGTAGGCCATGTAGCCGGGCAGGTTCACCGGGTCGGTGGCCAGCATCGCCGCGGGCAGGCCCATGGGATAGACGATGTTCGTGTATTTCAGATTCACGGGGAGGTAGAGCTTCCCGCTGCGGGCGTCCCAGGCGGCCTGGACCTCCGGGGGAACGTCGTTCTCCGGCAGCTTCTGGTAGATGTACGAGGAGCTGGGCAGCTCGCCCAGGCCGGGCACGGCGGAGTACGCCTTCTGCCACAGGTAGACGTTGTCGCCGTCCTCCACGAACCGGACCATGACGATGCCGTTCTCATCCCGGAAGGAGCCGTCGTCGTGGTAGTACAGCGGGCTGCCGCCGGCCGTCAGCACGCCGTCGGCCGTCACAGTGACCTGCGCCAAGAAGGTGGAGTCGCCGTACCAGCCGGCGTATGCCAGCAGCTCCGCCGGCATCTCGGCCCGCTCTGCGGCGGGGAGCGTGTGGGCCGTCTGGTCCACGGTCACGCCCTGCTGTGCCAGGGCGGCGAGGAGCATCTGAGCGGCGGCCATCTCGTTGTACGTGCTGACGCCGCCGGAGGACAGCACCGCCGCCGCCAGATCGTATTCGGGGATCACCAGCAGGCCGGCGTGGTAGACGATGGTGTCGCCGCCCTTGGCCGCGGCCTGGATGTCGCTGTAGGCGAAGGGATACCAGTGGACGCTGTCCCAGCCCAGGCCGTACGTGACGCTGTCCTCGTCGTCCTCGGGCCACAGGCCGCGGGCGTACTCGTCGGCCAGGGCCGCGGTGCGGCTGGCCCCGGTCAGCACCGCGTCGGTGCACCAGACCTGCCCGCCGAAGGCGGCCAGGTCGGCGGCGGAGGCGTAGATGCCGCCGGTGCCGTGGATGCCCACGGTCTCGGCCGGCAGGGCGCGGGGATCGTCGGCCGACAGGTACGTTTTGGCCAGCAGGCTCCCGTCAAAGTCCTCGCCGGGGAACCAGGTGTTGTCCAGCCCGGCGGGCTCCAGAATGGCCTGGCGGACGTAATCGTCGAAGTCCATGCCGCTGACGGCCTCCACCACCAGCTCCGCCAGGGTGAAGCCGTCGTTGCAGTAGACGCTGAACGCGCCGGGGTCGGCCTTCAGCGTCTC
>CAJFNY010000033.1 GCA_904395865.1 uncultured Oscillospiraceae bacterium | reverse complement strand
TAGTCCCCGCAGGGGCCCAGTTTCTGCCGCAGGGTGCGGATGTGGACGTCCACCGTGCGGTTCTCCCCGTCAAAGGCGTAGCCCCACACCTGGTTGAGGAGCTGGTCGCGGCTGAAGACCATGCCCTTGTGGGCCAGCAGCAACTGGAGGAGTTCAAACTCCTTGAGCGTCAGCGTCACGCTCTCTCCATCCACCTTTACCGTGTGCTGGCCCACATTCAGCGCCAGCCGCCCCAGTTCATACTGGCCCGCGCGCTCCTCCCGCCGGGCGGACCGGCGCAGCAGGGCCTTGACCCGGGCCATGAGTTCCATCATGCCGAAGGGCTTTGCCAGGTAGTCGTCGGCCCCGCTGTCCAGGCCCACCACCTTGTCATACTCCGTACTCTTGGCGGTGAGCATCATCACGGGCAGGTCCCGGTCCGTCTCCCGCAGGCGCTTCAGGATGGTGAGGCCGTCCTCCTCCGGGAGCATGATGTCCAAAATCACCAGGTCCGGCGTCTGCCGCTCCATGGCCTGCCAAAAGGCGGAGGGGCGGTCAAAGCCCTCCGCCTCCAGGCCGGAACTGTTCAGGGTGTAGAGGACCAACTCGCGGATGCTGTTGTCGTCTTCCACCAGATAGATCATAGGATACTGTCCTCCCGCTCCTGCTTCCGGGCGCCGGTGATGGAGTACTCCACCCACTCGGCGATGTTCACCGCGTGGTCGCCGATGCGCTCCAGATACTTGGCGATCATCATCAGATCGATGCAGCACTCCCCGTTGTGGTTGTCCTCCACGATCAGGGCGATGACCTCGTCCTTGACCTGCTGGAAGAGGCCGTCCACCGCGTCGTCGTGGCGCATCACGTCCCGGGCCAGGGCCAGGTCGCTTTTCACAAAGGCGTCCACGCTGTCGGTGACCATCTGGATGGCCTCCACGGCCATCTCTTTCAGGTGGACCCGGCTGGTGAGGGCGCATCCGGCCAGAAAGCCGCTGATCTCGGCGATGTCCGCGGCCTGGTCGCCGATGCGCTCCATGTCCGAGATCATCCGCAGCGCCGAGGAGATGGCCCTGAGGTCCCGGGCCACGGGCTGCTGCTGGAGCAGGAGCTTCATGCACAGCGCCTCGATGTCCCGCTCCTTGCGGTCGATCTCCCGCTCGGCGCCGGCGGCCCGCTCCGCCATGGCCCCGTCCCCCTCCAGGATGGACTTCATGGCCGCGGCGATGGACTCCTCGCACAGGGCGCCCATTTTGATCAGTTCCACGTGGAGTGTGTTCAGTTGTGTGTCAAACTGGTTTCGCATCAGCCAAACCTCCCTGTAATGTAGTCCTCTGTCCGCTTGTCCTTGGGCATGGAGAAGATCTGCTCGGTCTTGCCGTACTCCACCAGTTCCCCCAGCAGGAAAAAGGCGGTGTTGTCGGAGATCCGGGCGGCCTGCTGCATGTTGTGGGTCACCATGACAATAGTATAATCTTTTTTCAGTTCCACCGCAAGGTCCTCGATCTTGGAGGTGGAGATGGGGTCCAGGGCCGAGGTGGCCTCGTCCATCAGCAGCACGTCCGGCTCCACGGCCAGGGCGCGGGCGATGCAGAGCCGCTGCTGCTGGCCGCCGGACAGGCCCAGGGCGGACTTCTTCAGCCGGTCCTTGACCTCGTCCCAGATGGCCGCCTGGCGCAGGGAGCGCTCGACGATGTCGTCCAGCTTGGCGCGGCTGCGGATGCCGTGGGTGCGGGGGCCGTAGGCCACGTTGTCGAAGATGGACATGGGGAACGGGTTCGGCTTCTGGAAGACCATGCCGATGCGCTTGCGCAGCCAAGTGACGTTGACCTCGCTGGAGTAGATGTCCTGCCCGCGGTAGAGCAGCTCGCCCTTGATGGTCACGCCGGGGATCAGGTCGTTCATGCGGTTGATGGTCTTCATGAACGTGGATTTGCCGCAGCCGGACGGGCCGATCAGTGCGGTGATCTGCTTCTCGGGGATGGCCATGGAGATGCCCTTCAGGGCCTGATGGTCCCCGTAAAAAAGGTCCAGGTTTTTCGATTCCAAAATGGTGGTTTCAGCCATGGTAACGCTCCTTCTCTCTGTCACTGGCGCTTGAGCTTCTTGCCGGCCAGCGCCGCGGCCAGGTTGATGATAACGGTCAGGATCAGCAGGATCGTGGCGATGGAGAAGGCCACGGCGAAGTCGGCGCGCTCCTTGGCGTAGACGTACAGGGCGACGGTCAGCGTGGCGCCGGAGCTCTTGATGATGTTCTCGATGGTGGAGAAGTCCTGCATCATCGTGGACATGCTGACGGTATACATCAGGATGGCGCTCTCGCCGACGATGCGGCCCACGGCCAGGATGCAGCCGGTGACGATGCCGTCGACGCTGCTGGGCAGCACCACTGTGCGGATCATGTGCCACTTGCCGCTGCCCAGGCCCAGGGAGCCCTCCCGGTACGACTGGGGGACCGTCTTGAGGCTCTCCTGCGTCGTGCGGATGATGGTGGGCAGGACCATGATGACGAGGGTCAGGGAGCCGGCCAGCAGCGTCTTGCCCATCTGCAGGCTCGTGCAGAAGATGATGTTGCCCACCAGGGCGTAGATGATCGACGGGATGCCCGCCAGCGTCTCGTTGGCGAACTCGATGACGGCCACCAGGCGGCGGTTCCGGGCGTACTCGGTCAGGTAGATGGCCGCGCCGACGCCCAGGGGCAGGACGATCACCAGGGAGACGATGATGACGTACAGCGTGTTGCAGATGGCGGGCAGGATGCCCATGGTGTCGTTGAGGACGCTCTCGGCCGTCGTCAGGAACGACCAGCTGATGCCGGGGATGCCCCGGTAGCAGATGTAGCCGATGAGGAACACCAGCAGCGCGCAGGTGATGCCGGCGCAGAGGTACAGCGCCGCGCGCATGCAGACCTCGTACGCCCGGCGCGGGGCGGTCAGCTTCTGGTTCATCTCCTCAGTCCTCCTTGTTGTGCTTGAGCACGAAGTTCAGAATCACGTTGATGAGCATGATGAACAGGAACAGCACCAGTCCGATGGAGAACAGCGCGTTGCGCTGGAGGCTGCCCACCTGGGCGTAGTTCATCTCGATGGCGATGCCCGTCGTCATGAAGCGGACGCTGGAGAAGAGGGACGGCATGTTGACCACGTTGCCGGCCACCATCATGATGGCCATGGCCTCGCCGATGGCGCGGCCGATGCCCAGCACCACGGCGGCGGCGATGCCGCTCCTGGCCGCTGGGACGCTGACGCGGAAGTACGTCTCCAGGTCGGTGGCCCCCAGGGCCAGGCTGGCCTCCTCGTACTCCTTGGGGACGGCGTGGAGCGCCGTCTCGGACACGGAGATGATGGAGGGCAGGATCATCACCGCCAGGACGATGATGGCGGCGAACAGGCTGTCGCCGGCGGGGAGGTTGAAGGTGGTGCGGATCCACGGCAGCAGGACGATCATGCCCACCAGGCCGTAGACGACCGACGGGATGCCCGCCAGCAGGTTGACCACCGGGCGGATGGCGGCGGCCAGCTTCGGCGGCGCCACCTTGGCCAGGAACACGGCCGTGAAGAAGCCCACGGGCACGCCGAGGACGATGGCGCCGGCCGTGCCGTAGACGGAGGTGAGGATCATGGCCAGGATACCGAATTCCTCCTGCCCGGCGTTCCAGGTCTTTCCGAAGAGGAAGTCGATGAGGCCCACCTCCCGGATGGCCGGGAGGCCGGAGATGATCAGGTAGATGCTGATGACCAGCACGAAGCCCACGGCGATCAGACCGCAGATCAGGAATACCAGCTGCATGACGTATTCCACGGTCTTTCCCGCCCGCCGCCGTCCGGCGGCCTGCCGCGGCGGCTGCCCTGCCGCCGGAGAATTCGCAACGTCTTTCATTCGTTCGCTCAGCCTTTCCGGAGAAATCCATTCATGACTGTGAGACACGGCCGATTCCGGTCGTGCCTCACAGGGGGTTACATTGCGCGGTCTGCTTACGGGGCCACAGCGCCGGCGGCGGCGATGTAGTCGGCAACCTCATCGCTCATGGCGTAGTCCAGGAAGGCCTGGGCGGCGGGGCTCAGCTCAGTGCCCTCCTTCGTGACCATGACGAAGGGACGCTGAATCTCGTACGTGCCGTCCTTGACGGTCGCCTCGGAGGGGGCCACACCGTTGACCATCACGGCCTTGACCGTGTCGTCCACAGCGGAGAGGGAGGCGTAGCCGATGGCGTTGGGGTTGGAGGCCACGTTGGCGATCACGTCGCCGGTGGAGCCGTACTCGTTGGTGTAGACGCAGGCGTCCTCCACACCGACGATCTCCTCGAAGGCACCGCGGGTGCCGGAGCCGCTCTCGCGGCCGATCACGGCGATGGGCAGGTCCTCGCCGCCCAGCTCGGACCAGTTGCTGATCTCGCCGGTGAAGATCTGGGCGATCTGCTCAACGGACAGGTCCTCCACGCCGTTGGCGGGGTTCACGACGATGGCCACGCCGTCCAGGGCAACGATGTTCTCCACGGCGCCCTGGGACTTCTCGTCGTCGCTGAGGGCGCGGCTGGACAGGCCGATGTCGGCAGTGCCGGCCAGGGCGGCCTCGATGCCGGCGCCGGAGCCGGTGCCGGAGTAGTTGACGGTCACATCGGGATGCAGCTCCTTGAAGGTCTCCTGCAGCACGGCCATGACGTCGGCCATGGAGGTGGAGCCGTCGGTGTTGACGACGCCGGAGATCTCCTCGGTGGCGGCAGGCTCCTCGGCAGCGGTGTCATCCTCGGCGGCGGCGTCCTCGCTGGAGGTATCGTCCGTCGTGGTGGTGTCCGTGGTATCGGTGGTATCGGTGGACGCGGTGTCGTCCGCGGCGGGCTCCGTGGTCTCGGAAGCGCAGCCGGCAAACAGGGCCAGGACCATCAGAAGCGACAGTGCCAGGCAAAGGAACTTTTTCATTTCTTGGATTCTCCTTTTGATGTTGTTTTGTTTTTGGATGCTTCGGATTACGGTTACGATCATACAGGCGCAATGTAAAAACCGAAAGAGGCCTTTTGTAAAATCTGCGTAAACCCGGTTTCCCCTTGACTTCGGCGAAATTCGGTGTATACTGAAGGGTAGTTAATGGCATATGCCGAAAACGGAGGTGCATCCGTGGCCAGGCCAAGAAAGGACCGGCGGGTCTGCCGCCTGCCGGGGACGGTCCGCTTCGGGCCCCTGGGCGGCGACGGGCCGTACGGCGTCGTGACGCTGCCCGTGGACGCGCTGGAGGCCCTGCGCCAGACGGAGCTGGAGGGGCTGAGCCAGGAGGCGTGCGCCGCCCGCATGGGCGTGGCCCGCTCCACGGTCCAGGCCCTGTGCGGCCAGGCGCGGCAGGCCCTGACCCGCTGCCTGGTGGACGGCCTGGAGCTGCGCGTGGAGGGCGGGAGCTACCGCCTCTGCCGCGGCGCCGGCTGCGGCGCCTGCCCCTGCCCGGCACAGACCGCCAAATACGATGAGAAGGAGCATCCGAACATGAAAGTTGCAGTGACGTACGAGGACGGCCAGGTGTATCAGCACTTCGGCCACAGCCGCCAGTTCAAGCTGTACGACGTGGAGGACGGGAAGGTCGTCGCCTCCGCCGTGACGGACACCGGCGGCCAGGGCCACGGGGCCCTGGCGGGCTTCCTGCAGGCCCACGGCGTCGACACGCTGATCTGCGGCGGCATCGGCGGCGGCGCCCGGGCCGCGCTGGAGGAGGCCGGCATCCGCCTGTACGGCGGCGTCACCGGCCCGGCCGACGAGGCCGTGGCGGCCCTGCTGGCCGGCACGCTCCAGTACCAGCCGGACGTCGTCTGCTCCCACCACCACGGAGAGGCCGGCCACGACTGCGCCCACCACGACGGCGGCAGCTGCGGCCACGGCAGCTGCCACGGCTGAGGGCCGCCCATGGTGCAGACGACCCTCTGCTACGTGGAGCGGGACGGGGCGTACCTGATGCTCCACCGGGTGAAGAAGGAGGGCGACATGAACCGCGACAAGTGGATCGGCGTGGGCGGCAAGTTTGAGGAGGGCGAGAGCCCCGAGGACTGCGCCCTCCGGGAGGTCCTGGAGGAGACGGGCCTGACCATGACCGACTACCGGTACCGCGGGATCGTCACCTTCGTCTCCGACCGGTGGCCCACGGAGCACATGCACCTGTTCACGTGCACCGGCTTCACCGGCGAGCTCCGCGACTGCGACGAGGGCGACCTGGCGTGGGTGCCCAAGGCGCAGGTGCCGTCCCTCCCCGGCTGGGCGGGCGACGGAATCTTCCTGCGCCTGCTGGCCGCCGACCGGCCGTTCTTCTCCCTGAAGCTCCGTTACCGCGGCGAAGAACTGGCGGAGGCCGTCCTGGACGGCCGCAGCTTGTCAAAAAAGTCTCTTACGAGTATTTTTTGACAAGCTGCTCACGAATTTGCAACTTCAAGAAGTTGCAAATTCGGGTTTGATTGAACGCGCAGGGAAACCCTGACGGTTCCCCTGCACACATCCCCTCCCTCCGAATCCTTCGGCCGGAGCGGTTGTTCGACAGTCTGAGGCCGTGCTGGACGGCCGGTCGTTGGAAGTGCCATCCTGAAACGGAAGCCCCGGCGCAGAAGGAAGCGATCCTGCCTCCCTCTGCGCCGGGGTTTTCCTGCATTACCGGGCGGCCTGCGCCCGGATGGTCTGCCCCACGGCCCGATTGTCAAACTGCATGCGCACCCGTCCTTCCCGCGTACACGTAATAGTGTAGGGGAAAAAGGAAATCCGTTCGTCTACGATCATAGACGAGCGGATTTTTTGATGGTATACTTCACTGGATACCAATCAATGGGAGGAAGGAACCATGAAACGAGACAACGCGCCCCCGGCCCAGTACGCCCTCCCGGTGGCGGGCAGGGCCGGCCTGCGCATCCCCATCTACATTCTGGCGGTGCTGTCGCTGAGCTCGGTGGCCTCGGTGTTCAGCATGATGCGCTTTCAGTCGGAGAGCAGCACCCTGACGTACATTCCGGCGGCCTTCACGGCCATCGCGGCCAGCGTCCTGCTGTTCACCCAGCAGAAGTCCCGCGGCGCCGTCTTCGCCTCGGGGCTGTTCCAGGCGGCGTACCTGCTGCTGCTCTTCGGGATGAGCGATTTCGATAACAAGTCCGGCCTGGCGGCGCGGGTGTTCCTCGTCTCTGCCACGCTGTCGGCCGTGGTGACGGTGTGCTACCTGTACCAGGGGGACAGCCGTCGGTACACGCCGAAGCTGCGGGGCGTCATGGCAGGCCTCTCCCTGGTGGCGGCACTGCTGCCGCTGGCCCTGCTGGTCGCGGTGGCCGTTCTCTTCTCCCGGGCCGCGGCCGGCGACCCGATGGCGTTCGAAACGTTGGCCAGCCGCGTCCGGCTGAACCCGTACATCGGGGAGGCCGGCTTTGTGCTCCGGAATCTGGTCATCCTCTGCGCCGGGCCGCTGCTGCTCTCGGCCGCGCAGTTCCTCTCCGTGTGCTCCACCCAGGTCGTCACGTACGGGCGGGACGACGGCCGGTTCCAGAAAACCCGGGTGCACCTGGTCTGCGCCGTGGGGCTGCTGGCCTTCTGCTTCCTGCTGGGCATCGTTTCCGATCCCGGCGCCACGGTGATCTTCTTCGGGGCGCTGCTGGGCGTCTGTCTGTTCTCCTGGCTCTTCAACCTCCTGGCGCCGCTGCTGGCCGCGGGCGGCATGATCCTGCCCATCGTCCTGCTGACGGCGGCCGGCTTCTTCCTGCTGGGCCCCCTGGGCGCCATCATCGGCGCGGCCATCGGCGTCGTGCTGGCGCTGAAAAAGTAGGCGCCGCCCTTCTGAACCACCGCGAAAAACCGCTCCGGCTGAATCCCTCAGCCGGAGCGGTTTTTGCATGGCTGCCGGAAAGGAGGGGCGGCGGTCTGCGCGTTCCGGGGCTCACAGGTCGGCCCGCTCGAAGCGGGCGGCGGAGACCCGGCAGCTGCGCAGGGTCACGGCCGCGTAGACGGCGGCACCGGCGGCCAGGACCGCAAGCTGCCGCGGATCCCGGCCGTCCAGCCACGGGACCAGGTGCGGCGCAACCACGTCCAGCGCCGCCACCAGCGCCATGCCGACGCAGGCCCTGGCAAAGGCCGCGCCCACCCGGTACCCGGTCCGGTAGTAGGCCGGGAAAAAGGTGCCGTTGAACACCGCCAGCACCACCAGGCCGAAGCCGATGGCGGCGGCGTTGGCGTCCACCCCAGCGCCGTTCGTCCGGCCGGGGGCCAGGGCCGCGCCCAGCCACACCGCCGCGCCGGCCACCAGCACGGCCGCCGCCTCCACCGCCACGGAAAACGCGAACGCGCCCCGCACCACGTCCCGCCGGCGGAGGGGCAGCAGCATGCAGAACGTGAAATCCCGCTGGTCGCGGGCGTTGACGAAGCGGAAGAACAGGCCCAGCGTCACGTAGAAGAACGCCACGGTGTACGGATAGTTGGGAATCAGCACCATCGCGCCGCCGAACACCAGCAGGAAGGTCATGGGGTGCGCCGTCAGCCGCACCTCCTTACGGAGCATCGCTCCCACGGGAATCCCCCCTTTCCACGGAGATCAGGATCTCCTCCAGTGTGCTGCCCAGGCCGGCAAAGCGGCGGAGGCAGCCGTCCAGCGTGTCGTCGCAGAGCACCCGGCCGGCCCGGATCAGCACGATCCGGTCGGCGCACTTCTCCAGGTCGCTGGTGATGTGGGTCGAGAACAGGATGCTGCACGCCCCGTCCCGCGCCAGGGCGCGGAACAGCGCAACCAGCTCGTCCCGGCTGACCGGGTCGAGCCCGCTGGTGGGCTCGTCGAGAATCAGCAGCCGCGCGCCGTGGCTCATGGCCAGGGCCAGCTGGTACTTCACCCGCATCCCGGCGCTCAGCTGGTCGACGGTCTTTTCCCCATCCAGGCCGAAGTCCCGGCAGCAGCGGCGGTACGTCCCGTCATCCCAGTCGGGAAAGAAGCGGGCGGCCACGGCGGTGAGGGTTTTCAGCTTCTTTTTCGGATAGAAGCCGGCCTCGCCGAGGGCCACGCCGATCTGCTGCCGGCAGGCCGGCCCCTCCCGCAGCAGGTCGCGGCCGAAAAACCGGACCTCCCCCGCGTCGGGCCGGACGAGGCCCAGCAGGGACTTGAGCGTCGTGGACTTCCCCGCGCCGTTGCGCCCCACCATACCCACGACGGCGCCCTCCGGCACGGAGAAGCTCACGTCCTCCAGCCGGAAGCCGGGGTACGCCTTGCACAGGCCGCAGGCCTCCAGCGCGTTCATTCGTCCGCCTCCTCCCGCTCCGGCAGCGTGTCGAAGATCTTCCGGACGACGGGCTCCAGCGTGTCCACCGTCTGCAGGGCGATGCCGCGCTTCCGGTCGGCCAGGAGGACCAGCGCGTCCCCCGGCTCCAGGCCGAACAGCTCCCGCGCCTCCTTGGGGATCACGATCTGCCCCTTGGGACCGATGCGGACGCTGGCCATAAAGTAGCGGCCTCCGTTCTTCATCTTTTTCATACGGCGCCTCCCGAATGCTCCTAAGTATTACTTTTCTTACTTTTCATGAAGTGTATCACAAACACCGCCTCTTGTCAAGTGCCGCACCTGCTTGACACCCGCAGACGGCCTCTGGTATTCTGGTGGTGGAAACGCCGTACCCTGTCCTGCATCCGTTCGCATGAGATGTCACGCCGCATGAAGATTCTGAAACAGAACGGAGGCAACTATTGTGGGAATCGCACTTCTGATCACGTTCCTGGTGATTTCCGTACTCCTGTGCCGCGACGCAGCGCCCCACGGCCTGTCGACGGGCGGCACCGTGTTCCTGATGATCTCCTGCGCGGTCTGCACCCCCATGGCATGCGACCTCGGTTTCTCCTCCAGCCCGGAGATGGGCCTGACGTTTGCCGCAATCATGGTTGGATGGCACATCATGCTTATGATCTACAGCCAAAGGGGCGGCAAATCGTAGCCGCCCCCGCTCCCGTGCCTGCTGCCCACACGGAAAGCCCGGCCCAGCTCCCAGAGGAGCCGGGCCGGGCTGCGTCAAAGATAACTCTGTAAATCCCGCTGGAGCCTGCGCTCCTCGTCGATGAGGCGGCCGGCCAGGGCGCGGGCGTCGGGGCTGGCGTCGGGGCAGCGGTTGCAGTACCGGTGCAGGGCCTTGATGCCCGTGTTGCAGCCGTCGATCATCAGGTCCGCCACCGACTGGTCCCCCGGCTGGACGGCCAGGCGCACGTTGGTGCGCAGCCAGCGCATGCCGTTGGCCATGGGGCCCGGCGTCTTGCCCTCGGCCTCGTACCGGCCCAGCAGCGAGTGCGTCTCCGTGCGCAGGTGCTCGTGGGCCCGGCGGCAGTTGGAAAGCTGCTGGCGCAGGTGGGTGCTCTCCACCAGCGGCAGCACCTCGTCGATGGAGCGGATGGCCATCTGGATGCCGGCGTCGCACTCCCCCAGCAGGCGGCAGGTGTCGTCATGTACCATCATCGGTTCCCTCCCAGACAGATGTTCTCCATCCAGGATGCCCCGATTGGACCGGTTTCATACGCTCAGCCGGTGATTTTCGCCAGCTGGGCCGCGAAGCGCCTGCCGTACGTCCGCCCCAGGGCCGCGCCCTCATGCTCCTGCCCCCGGAGGCAGACGGGGCCCAGGTGAATGAACGGCTGGCCGAAGGCGCCGCCGCCGGACCAGACCATGCAGCCCTGGACCATCAGGTGCGTCAGCACGTGCTCCAGCGCCACCACCGGGCCGCCCACGGCAAAGTTGGCCGTGGCGAACGCGCCGGCCAGCTTCCCCGCCAGATGGCAGGGGCACGTGTCGAGCCACTGCTTGATCTGCCAGCACTCGCCGGCGTAGTAGTCCGGCGTGCCGATCAGGATGCCGTCGGCGCCGTCCACGAAGGACACGTTGGCCGGATTCCCCTTATAGACCTCGCCGATGGGCAGGCAGCGCACCTCGCACGCCGGCTCCGCCTCCCGGATGCCGCCGGCGATGGCCTCCGCCATGGCCGCCGTCCGCCCCGTGGCGGAAAAGTAGCAGATGGCAATTTTCATGGTTGATGGTCCTCCCTTTCCGGGCCCGCTGGCCCGGCTCTCATCATACCACACCGCACGGGAAATGGCAATTCCCCCCTGCGCCGGCCGGAAAGGGGGTTTGACGCGCGGCGGAAAATGCAGTAGAATAGACGGGATTCCAGGGGGAGGTGGTCACGGTGGCGGACGTCCGCTGCCCGGTCTGCGGCGCGGCGCTGGCGGCGGCGCGGCCGGCCTGGCGCTGCCCGGCGGGGCACAGCTTCGACGTGGCCCGGCAGGGTTACGTCAACCTGCTGCCGGTGCAGCAGAAGCACTCCCGCCAGCCCGGGGACTCGCCGGCCCAGGTCCGGGCCCGCCGGGCCTTCCTGGCCGAAGGGCACTACGCGCCCCTGGCCGCCCGGGTGGCGGCTCTGGCCGCGGCGGAGCCGGCCGGGGACGTGCTGGACGCCGGCTGCGGCGAGGGGTACTATCTTTCCGCCGTGGGCGCGGCCCTGCCGGCGGCGCGGCGCTGGGGCGTCGACATCTCCCGGGAGGCCGTCCGGCTGGCCGCCGGCCGGGACAAGGGGGCGCAGTTCCTGGTGGCCACGGCGGCGCACCTGCCCTTCGCCGGCGGCGGCTTCGACGTGGTGCTCTCCCTGTTCGCCGTGACGGCGGCGGAGGAGTTCCGCCGGGTGCTGCGGCCCGGGGGCCGCTTCCTGCAGGTGACGGCCGGGCCGGACCATCTGCTGGCCCTGCGGCGGCTGATCTACCCCGCCGTCCGGCCCCATCCGGCCGCGGAGGCCCCGGCGCTGCCGGGCTTCGCCCTGGCGGCGGAGGAGACGCTTTCCTTCCCCATCCATCTGGCGGAGAACCGGCAGGTGCAGGACCTGCTGGCCATGACGCCCCACTTCCTGCGCATCTCGGCCCAGGGCGCCGCCCGGGCCCGGGCGGCGGCGGGGCTGGACGACACGTGCCAGGCGGTGCTCCGGGTGTACCGGGCCGTCTGAGAGACTTTACGACTGAAGGAGCATGCCCATGCTGGACAAGCTGAAGCTGGTGGAGGACCGCTATCTGGAGATGGAGGCCCGGGCCTCCCAGCCGGATTTCTACAGCGACCCCAAGGCCGCCGCCAAGCTGCTCCGGGAGCAGCGGGAGCTGGAGCCGGTGGTGGAGGCGTACCGCAGCTACCGCCGGACGGAACAGGAGCTGGCCGACCTGCGGGAGATGCTGGACGGCCCCCTGGAGCCGGAGATGCGGGACCTGTGCCAGGAGGAGTTCGCCGAAAACAGGGCGCGCCTGGCGGAGCTGGAGCATCGGCTGAAGCTGCTGCTGCTGCCGAAGGACCCCCACGACGACAAGAACGTGATCCTGGAGATCCGCGGCGGCGTGGGCGGCGAGGAGAGCGCCCTGTTCGCCCACTCGCTGCTGCGGATGTACACCATGTACGCCGCGGCCCGGGGCTGGACCGTGGAGGTGCTCAACTGCAGCGAGACGGAGCTGGGCGGCATCAAGGAGGCCGACTGCATCGTCAGCGGCGCCGGCGCCTTCTCGCGGCTGAAGTTCGAGAGCGGCGTCCACCGGGTGCAGCGGGTGCCGGAGACGGAGTCCGGCGGCCGCATCCACACGTCCACGGCCACGGTGGCCGTCCTGCCGGAGATGGAGGAGGTGGACGTGGCGCTGCGGCCCGAGGACATCGAAATGCAGGTCTACCGCTCCTCCGGCGCCGGCGGCCAGCACATCAACAAGACCTCTTCGGCCGTCCGGCTGATCCATAAGCCCACCGGCATCGTCGTGGCCTGCCAGGAGGAGCGCAGCCAGGTGCAGAACCGGGAGAAGTGCATGCGGATGCTGGCCTCGAAGCTCTACGAGATGGAGCAGACCCGCATCGAGGCCGAGCACGCCGGCCAGCGCCGCAGCCAGGTGGGCACCGGCATGCGCAACGAGCGCATCCGCACGTACAACTTCCCCCAGGGCCGCGTCACCGACCACCGGATCGGCCTGACGCTCTACAAGCTGGACGCCATCCTGGACGGGGACCTGGACGAACTGATTGACGCGCTGGTGACGGCCGACCAGGCGGAGAAGCTCCGGCGCAGCGAGGAGGCGGAATCATGAACACGAAGCTCTTCCGGGCCGGCGACCCGGACGCGGCCGCCCGGGCGGCGGCCATCCTCCGGGCCGGCGGCCTGGTGGCCATCCCCACCGAGACGGTCTACGGCCTGGGGGCCAACGGGCTGGACGAGGCGGCCGTGGCCCGGATCTTCGAGGCCAAGGGCCGGCCCCAGGACAACCCGCTGATCCTCCACATCGCCGAGCCGGCGCGGCTGACCGACATCTGCCGGGACATCCCCGGCGCGGCGTGGGAGCTGGCCCGGCGGTTCTGGCCGGGGCCGCTGACCATGGTGCTGCCGTGCCGCGACACCGTCCCCCGCCGCACCACGGCGGGGCTGGACACGGTGGCCGTCCGCTGCCCGCGGACGGCCGTGACCCGGGAGATCATCCGCCTGGCCGGCGTGCCGGTGGCCGCCCCGTCGGCCAACCTGTCCGGCAAGCCCAGCACCACCACGGCCGAGCACGTGCTCCACGACCTGGACGGGAAGATCGAGGCCGTGGTGGACGACGGCCCGTGCCAGGTGGGCGTGGAGTCGACGATCGTGGACATGACCGGCCCCGTGCCGCGGCTGCTGCGGCCGGGCGGGCTGGCGCCGGAATTGCTGGAAGCCGTTCTGGGCAGACTGGAGGTGGACCCGGCGGTGACGGCCCCCGTGGCCGCCGACGCCGTCGTCCGCGCGCCGGGCATGAAGTACCGGCACTACGCCCCCCAGGGGCAGGTGCTCATCGTCCCCGGCAGCCGGGAGAAGGCCGCGGCCTACATCCGCCGCCATTTCGCCCCCGGCGACGCGGTGCTCTGCTTCCAGGAGGAGCTGCCGCTGTACGACGGCTGCAATCCCACGGCGTACGGCCGGGAGGACGACGCCGAGACCCTGGCCCGGGGCCTGTTCGCGGCCCTGCGGGAGCTGGACCGGGCCGACATCTCCACCATCTTCGCCCGCTGCCCCGCCGGCGGCGGCGTGGGCTACGCCGTGCGCAACCGGCTGCGGAAGGCCGCCGGCTTCCGCATCGTGCCGGAGGACGAGCTGTGAAGGTCCTCGGCATCACCGGCGGCACCGGCTGCGGCAAGACGACGCTGCTGCGCCGGGTGGCGGCCCGGGGCGGGGCCGTCATCGACTGCGACGCCGTGTACCACCGCCTGCTGGAGACGGACGCCGCCCTGCTGGCGGCCATCGGCGACCGCTTCCCCGGCGTCGTGTCCGGCGGCGCGCTGGACCGGAAGCAGCTGGGCCGGCGGGTGTTCGCCGACCCGGCGGCCCTGGCCGACCTGAACCGGCTGGTGCACCCGTTCGTCTCCGCGGCGGTGGCCCGGGAGCTGGACGGAGCCCGGCGGGCCGGCCGCCCCCTGGCCGCCGTGGACGCGGTGGCCCTGGTGGAGAGCGGCCTGGGCCGGCTGTGCGACGAGACGGTGGCCGTCACGGCGCCGGAGGCGGCCCGGGTGGCCCGCCTCATGGCCCGGGAGGGCATTTCGGAGGAATACGCCCGGCTGCGCATCTCGGCCCAGAAGTCCGACGCGGCCTTCGCGGCCCAGTGCGGCCGCACGATTCACAACGACTACCCCAGCGCCGACGCCTTCGCTCAGGCGTGCGACCGGCTGCTGGACGAGCTGACAGGAGGAATTCCCATGGCAGAACAGAACTGGAAGGAGGCCCGCCAGACGCTGCTGGCCGCGCCGAAGCACGGCTACGACCGGCTCAGCGAGGCCGACCGGGCCGCCATGCCGGCCTACTGCGCCGACTACGTGCGCTTCATCGACGCGGCCAAGACGGAGCGCGAGGCCGTGGACGCCGCCGTGGCTGCGGCCCGGGCCGCCGGCTTCACGGAGCTGGACCCGTCGCGGCCCCTGAAGCCCGGCGACCGGGTGTACCGCGTCAACCGCGCCAAGGCCGTGGCCCTGGCGATCATCGGCGAAAAGCCGCTGGACTGCGGCATGCGGATAACCGTGGCCCACATCGACTCGCCGCGGCTGGACGTGAAGCCGGCGCCCCTGTACGAGGACAGTGAGCTGGCCTTCCTCAAGACCCACTACTACGGCGGCATCAAGAAGTACCAGTGGACGACGGTGCCCCTGGCGCTCCACGGCGTCCTGGCCCTGACCGACGGCAGCGTCGTGAACGTCTCCATCGGCGAGGACCCGGCCGACCCGGTGTTCTGCGTCACGGACCTGCTGGTGCACCTGTCCCAGGAGCAGCTGAAAAAGACGCTGGGCGACGGCATCACCGGCGAAAACCTGAACATCCTCTTGGGCAGCCGTCCCCTGGACGGCGACGACGGCGACAGCCAGCGCATCAAGCTGGCGGCCATGCAGATGCTCCACGAGCGGTACGGCATCGTGGAGGAGGACCTGCTCTCGGCGGAGCTGACGCTGGTGCCGGCCGGGAAGGCCCGGGACGTGGGCCTGGACCGGAGCATGATCGGCGCCTACGGCCACGACGACCGCGTCTGCGCCTACGCCGCCCTCTACCCCCTGCTGCACACGGCGGAGGTGCCGGCCCACACGTCCCTGTGCATTCTGGCCGACAAGGAGGAGATCGGCTCCGACGGCGTCACGGGCATCCAGTCCCAGGCCTTCGAGCTGCTGATCGAGGACCTGTGCGCGGCCCAGGGCGTCAGCGCCCGGCGGTGCATGGCGGGCTCCATCTGCCTCTCCGCCGACGTGGCGGCCGCCTACGACCCCACGTACGGCGACGTGTTCGACCGGCGCAACAGCGCCCGCCTGAACTACGGCGTGGCTCTGTGCAAGTACACCGGCGCCCGCGGCAAGTCCGGCGCGTCGGACGCCTCGGCCGAGGTCGTGGCCCGCTTCCGCCGGGCCTTCTCCCGCGGCGGCGTCTGCTGGCAGACGTGCGAGATGGGCAAGGTGGACGCCGGCGGCGGCGGCACCGTGGCGAAATACATGGCCCAGCGGAACATCGACACACTGGACGCCGGCGTGCCGGTGCTGTCCATGCACGCGCCGTGGGAGATCGTGGCCAAGCTGGACTGCTACATGACCATGAAGGCCTGCCGCGTGTTCTACGGCATGGAATGATCGCCGCGCCGCGGCAGAGACTGTCAAGAAAGCCTCTTCTGCCGAAGGATTCGGAGGGAGGGGATGTGTGCAAGGCTGCGCCGCCGCGCCCCGGAGCGGGGCGCGGCGGCAAACGATTCCTGGGAGGGATGTACATGGATCTGCAGGCGTTCTGGGCGGCGCATCCGCGGGCGGCGGTGGCGTTCTCCGGCGGAGCCGACTCGGCGTACCTGCTGTGGAGCGCGGCCGACGCCGGAGCCGACGTGCGGGCCTACTTCGTCCGCACCGAGTTCCAGCCCCGGTTCGAGCTGGACGACGCCCGGCGGCTGGCGGAGCAGCTGGACGTGCCGCTGACGGTTCTGGAGCAGTCGGCCCTGGCCGACCCGGCCGTGGCCGCCAACGGCCCCGACCGGTGCTACCACTGCAAGAAGCGCATCTTCGGGGCGATCCTCGCCCGGGCCGCCGCCGACGGGTATGCCGTCCTCTGCGACGGCACCAACGCCTCCGACGACCCCGGCGACCGCCCCGGCACCCGGGCCCTGGCGGAGCTGCAGGTGCTCTCGCCCCTGCGGCTGTGCGGGCTGACGAAGGCGGAGATCCGCCAGCGCTCCCGGGCCGCCGGCCTCTTCACCTGGGACAAGCCGGCCTACGCCTGCCTGGCCACCCGGGTGCCCGCCGGCCGGCCCATCGCGTCCGACGACCTGCGCGCCGTGGAGGCGGCGGAGGCGCAGCTGGCGGCCCTGGGCTTCACCGACTTCCGCCTGCGCCTGACCGACGGCGGCGGGAAGCTGCAGCTGCCGGCGGACCAGCTGGCGGCGGCCGTGGCCCGGCGGGCGGAGGTGACGGCGGCGCTCTCGCCCCTGGTGGGCGGCGTCACCCTGGACCTGACGCCGCGGCCCGGCGAGCCGCTCCCGGAGCCGGCGCTGCTCCACGACCGGGTGGCCGAGCTCCGGTGCAACCTGGACGACATGACCGGCGAGGACGTGGCCTTCGCCGCGGAGACGCTGCTGGCGGCCGGCGCCCTGGACGTGTGGACGGCGCCCATCACCATGAAGAAGGGCCGCCCGGCGGTGCTGCTGACGGTCCTCTGCCGGCCGGAGACGGCCGACGAGCTGACGGCGCTGCTGCTGCGCCACACGACGACTCTGGGCGTCCGCCGCACCGACTGCGCCCGGACGTGCCTGGCCCGCGCCGTCACCGACCGGGCCGGCGTCCGGGTCAAGACGGCCGCCGGCCCCGGCATCCGGAAGGAGAAGGCCGAGTACGACGACGTGGCCGCCCTGGCCCGCCGCGAAAACCGCACCCTGGCCGAGATCCGTCGGGAACGCGGCCTGTAAAAACGACCCGCCGGGCACCGTTCGGTGCCCGGCGGTTTCGTTTGTATTTACGCCATGGTCATGGTGTACTGGTACGGGCAGGCCGTCAGGTCGTAGCTGGTGCGGGCCAGGTCCATGTTGTCGAACAGGTCGTAGAAGCCGAAGGTGAACGTCACGGCGGTGTGGCTCGCGGCCAGCTCCGCCGGCACGGCGGCGTAGATGGTGAAGGTGTACTCCATCAGCGGCGGCACGCCGAACTCCGGCGAGCCCTCGGCGTCGATCACCGTGCAGTCGGAAGCCTGCACCTCGTAGGCGTAGCCGTCGATGTCAAAGACGCCGGTGAAGAAGTCGTACACCGGCAGCTCCTCCGTGGCCAGGTTCTTCAGCGTGCCGCGGACGTATACGTACTGCTGGCCGGCCACCGGCTCCGGGCCGGTGACGTTCGTCACGATGCCGCTGGTGACGGACTGCTGGATGTCCTCGGCAAAGGCGAACTCCGTGATGTTGAACTCCGCAAAGTCGGTGGAGAAGGGGGTGTTCAGCGCCACCTCCGTGGCAGCGGGCTCTGCAGGGGCCTCCTCGGCCGGCGCTTCCCCGGCCGGCTCCTCCGTTGCAGGCTCCGAGGTGTCGGCGGGCGCCTCCGGCTCCTGGGCGGGCGCGTCGGTCTCCGTCTCATCGGCGGGCCCGGCCGGATCGGCGCCCCCGGTATCTGTGGTCTCCGCCGGCTCCTGGGCGGTCTCTGCCGTGTCGCCGCCGCAGGCGGTCATGGCCAGGGCCAGCGTCAGCGCCAGCAGCAGCGCAATCCATCGCTTCATGGGGGATTCCTCCAGTCTCATTGATTTGCGGCGGTCTCCCGCCTGCTCAGCCAAATATAACACATAAGTATTCAAGTGTCAACATATGTGTTCATAATACCGGTAAAACTGCGCTACCCTACCAGAGAGGTGGTAGCATGAGTGAAATGCAGCTGGACCCGGTGCTGGTGGGGCGGGTGATCGCGTCGTTCCGGCGGAGGCGGGGCATGACCCAGGAGGTGCTCAGCGGCCTGGCCGACATCGGCCGGACGCACCTGAGCGCCATCGAGCGGGGCGAACGGAAGCCGACGCTGGAGACCCTCTACCGGCTGAGCGTGGCCATGGACGTGCGCATGAGCGACATGGTCCTGGCCATGGAGGCGGCCATGGAGCGGCCGTGCTGAAAACGAGCTGCGGGCGGGCCCTTCGGCCCGCCCGCAGCTTGTCAAAAAATCTCTTGCGAGAATTTTTGACAAGCTGCTACGAATTTGCAACTTCAAAAAGTTGCAAATTCAAGTTTAATTGAACGCGCAGGGGAACCCTGACGGTTCCGCCTCCGCGCCAAGTGCCGCCCGCGCAGCGGGCGGTTGCGCTCCGGCACGCTCTGCGG
>CAJFNY010000032.1 GCA_904395865.1 uncultured Oscillospiraceae bacterium | reverse complement strand
GCTCCTGTTCCCGCCGGCCCTGACCCGGTGCATCCCCTGGGGCTACTACGGCCTGCTGTCCCTGGTGGGGATGAACTGGAACCCGGACACCCGGTTCACCTGGTTCTTCTGGGAGCAGCCCCGGCCGACCGATCTGGCGCTGCTGTGCCTGTGGGCAGCGGCATTCCTGCTCGCGGGCCGGGCCATGTTCGTCCGGAAGGAGGTGTGAAGGATGCTGCTGCGCTGCCTGAAAGCGGAGCTGATCAAGTTCCGCCGGTCGCCGGTGTGGCTGGCCTTCGTGGTGCTGCCCATTTTTCCGGCCGTCCTGGGCACGATGAACTACCTTGGGAACCTGGGGCTGCTGCGGAGCGAGTGGTACAGCCTGTGGAGCCAGCACACCCTGTTCTCCTCCATGTTCTTCCTGCCGGCGCTCCTGGGGGTGTTCTGCGCCTGGCAGTGGCGCCTGGAGCACACGGACCGCAACTGGAACAGCTTCCTCACCGCCCCGGTGCCGGTGGGCGCCCTGTGCCTTGCCAAGCTCATCTGGGCCGCGGTGATCTCCCTGCTGGCCCAGGTCTGGATCGGGGTGCTCTTCCTCCTCAGCGGGAAGATCGCGGGCCTCACCGGGCCCATTCCGCCGGAGCTGGCCGGGTGGCTGCTGTGCGGGGCGCTGGGGGGCGTGTCGGTGTGCGCGGTGCAGCTCTATTTCAGCCTGCGGATCCGGGCCTTCGCCCCGCCGGTGGCCTTCGGCCTGGTGGGCGGCATCGCGGGGCTGCTCGCCACGGCCAGGGGATTTGGGTACGCCTTCCCGTACTCCCTGCTGTGCATCGGGATGCGGGCCAACAACCCGGAGATGGAGCTGGACTGGAGGCCCTTCCTCTTTTCCGCCGCAGCCTACACGGCGGCGTTCACCCTCCTGGCTGTCCGGCACCTCCGGCGGCACGATGCGGCGGCGGAATGAACGGCCGTCCGCGAGACGGACAGGGCCTGCGCCGCCGGCGGGAGCCTGCCGGGCCGGCGAAAATCGGACGCTCTGCAGAGCGTCCGATTTCGTATCCCGGGAGCGGAAGGGGAGCTGCTTCAGAGCAGCGAGAGGATCTGCCGCTTCGGCATGGCGCCCAGCGCCTGGTTGGTGACTCTGCCGTCCCGGAATACCATGAGCGTGGGGATGCTCATGATCTGGAACCGGGCGGCCAGCGCCGGCTCCTCGTCCACATTGACCTTGCAGACCTTGACGTCGCTGCGCTCGGCGGCGATCTCCTCGATGACCGGGCCGACCATGCGGCAGGGGCCGCACCAGGAGGCCCAGAAGTCCACCAGGACGGGCTTGTCGGAGCGGAGTACCTCTTGTTCGAAATTGGCGTTCGTAATGTGGATTGCAGACATCTCATGTACCTCCTTGCAGGGCTGCTGCTGTTTTCTGGCATCAGAATACCACGTTTCGTGCCGGCGTTCCGTGATGAGATCACACAGGCGCGGGGCCGGCGGCCCCGCGCCATTCTGACGGTCCGAGGCTCCGGCTCCGGCGGCTCGACGGCGGGAATCCGGACGGGAGCGTCACGCGCGAGCAGCTTGCGACGATGCCCTGGTGCTTCCGGGTGAGCCGGCCGGCGCAGACTGTCGAAAAACCGTACCGGCCGCCCCAAACGGGGCGGCCGGCTGATTTCTGCAGGATCGTCCGCGCAGATTCACGCCTTGTCCAGCGCGTGAAACAGCCTGCGGACCAGGTCGCGGCGGTCGGACCGGAACACGCAGTAGTACGTCACGTTTGCTTCCGCGTCCGAGATGGGCACGTTGATCCGGTTCTGCACGTTCCCCGACCGTTTCAGCGCCACATCCGTCGTGAAGCAGGGCAGCGCCGAAGCCCTGACCAATTCCTCGAAGGCAGTATCCTCCTGCACGAGGAAGCGGGTATCGGGCATTTTCTGATTCGTCAGCTCCTGCCAGAAGCCGAGGCGGCTCCGCAGGAGCATGGTCTCGCCGTTGAGGTCCCGCATGCGGAGCGTCCTGCTGCCGGACAGCGGGTGCGCCGGGGGCAGGGAGAAGTACAGGTGTTCCTCGCCGTACCGGGTGCAGGAAAGCCCGTCCTCCTCTGTGGGATGCGGCAGAATGATGAACTGGTAGACGCCGCTCCGCAGCCCCTGGAGCAGCACATCGTTCTCCCGCATCTCGGAGGAAATGGTCCAGTCGGGGAACAGGTCGGTCAAAGCCGGCACGATTTCCCACAGGGGAGCCGGGGCGCAGGAACCCAGCAGAATCGTGCGCTGGCTGCGGTCGAAAGCCTGGACGCGGAGCATCATATCCCGACATTTTTCCAGCACCTGCCTCGCAGATTCCGCCGCCATCCGCCCGGTTTCGTTGAACGCAACCCGGTTCTTCTGTCGGTCGAACAGCGGGACCTGCAGCTCCGCCTCCAGCCGCTGCATGGAGCGGCTCAGGGCGGGCTGGGACAGGTGCAGGCGCTCCGCCGCGCCGGACAGGGTCCCACACTCGGCAAAGGCCAGCAGCTGCTCCAGCTGGTAGATTTCAAACACAGGCATCACCACCCTGCGACCATTGTACCAGCCGCCCCTGCAGAATGCAAGAGCAGTATGCGTTTTGGTTAGAGCACTCTGCAGAATCGGCACTGTACTTTGCGGGGAAACCGGCCTACAATGTGCTTATCCGGAAGAAATCAGGGAAAAGGAGACTTGACACCATGCAGCACAGGAGCCTTTCCAATGGTGTGAAGCTGTCCATGATCGGCTACGGCACGTTCCAGATCCGCGACGCGGCACAGTGCGAGCGGTGCGTTTCGGAGGCGCTGGAGGCCGGCTATCGCCTGTTCGATACGGCTGCGTCGTATGAGAACGAAGCGGCCATCGGCCGGGCGCTCCGCAGCGCCGGGCTGCCCCGGGAGGCGTGGTTCGTCACCACGAAGCTGTGGGTGCAGGATGCCGGATATGACGGGACGCTGCGGGCCTTCGAGGCGTCGCTGCGGCGGCTCGGCCTGGACGTCCTGGACCTGTACCTGATCCATCAGCCCTTCGGCGATTACTACGGCGCCTGGCGGGCCATGGAGCGGCTGTACCGGGAGGGGGCGGTCCGGGCGGTGGGGGTGAGCAACTTCACCCCGGAGCGGCTGGTGGACCTGTGCATGAACCAGGAGCTCAGGCCCATGGTGAACCAGGTGGAGCTCCACCCCTTCTTCCAGCAGAGCACCGCCCTGCGGGTCATGGAGGATTACGGCGTGGTGCCCCAGGCGTGGGGGCCCTTCTCCGAGGCGCAGAGAGACATTTTCCGCCATAAGACGCTGGCGAGGATCGCCGGCAGGCACGGAAAGACCACGGCGCAGGTCATCCTCCGCTGGCACCTCCAGCGGAACATCCCCACCATTCCCAGGACGGTGCGCCCGAAACGCATGGCGGAGAATCTGGACGTCTTTGACTTTGAACTGACGGAGGCGGAGATGGAGAGCATCGCCGGGATGGACATCGGCCACAGCGAGATCATCGACTACCATTGCTTTTCCACGGCCCGGCAGCTGAACAGTGTCAAAATCCACGGATGAAAGCGGCTGCCCCGAACGAATCAAAACGGATGGATACGAACAGGAGGAATTTTACCATGAGCAAGATCGAAACGGTCAAACTGAACAACGGAATTGAGATGCCCCTGGAGGGCTTCGGCGTGTTCCAGGTGCCGGACCCGGCCGTCTGCGAGCAGGCGGTTCTGGACGCCATCGCCGCGGGATACCGCCTCATCGACACCGCTGCAGCCTACATGAACGAGGAGGCCGTGGGCCGTGCCATCGCCAAATGCGGCGTACCCCGTGAGGAACTGTTCATCACCACGAAGCTGTGGGTGCAGGACGCCAGCTACGAGGGCGCCAAACGGGCCATTGAGACGTCGATGAAGAAGCTGGGACTGGACTACATCGACCTGTACCTGATCCACCAGCCCATGGGCGACTATATCGGCGCCTACCGGGCCATGGAGGAGGCATACAAGGCCGGCAAGCTCCGGGCCATCGGCGTGTGCAACTGCTATCCGCAGATCCTGGCCGACATCTGCGAGACGGTGGAGGTCAGGCCCGCCGTCAACCAGGTGGAGCTCCACCCCTTCTTCCAGCAGGAGAACGCCCTGGCGCTCATGAAGGCGTACGGCGTCCACCCCGAGGCATGGGGCCCCTTCGCCGAGGGCAACCACGGCATCTTTACGCATCCCGTGCTGACCCGGATCGGTCAGAAGTACGGCAAGAGCGCCGCCCAGGTGGCTCTGCGTTGGAACGTCCAGCGGGGCGTCACCGTCATCCCCAAGTCCATCCACAGAGAGCGCATGGAGCAGAACATTGCCATCTGGGACTTTGCCCTCAGCGATGAGGACATGGTGGAGATCGCCGGGCTGGACATCGGCCACAGCGAGATCGTGGACCACAGCGACCCCAGGTTCGTCCAGATGCTCCACCAGATGAAGATTCACGAGTGAGCGTGCCCGCCGCCTGCGTCCGGAGACAGTCGGCGGAGCGCACTTCCGCGAGAGGCGGCAGAAGTATGAAACACGTTCTTATCATCGGCGTGCTGGTGCTGGCGCTGCTGGGGCTGACGGCGTGCAGCCGGGAGGTCGATACGGCGCGGACACAGCCGGAGGAGACACATATGAGCTTTGCGCCTGTGACCCGCAGCACCCCGGTGCGGGATGTGATGGACAATCCGGTCTTTGGGGACTATGGCCGTCTGCTCTTCCCGGTGGACCGGACGATCCCCGACGGCCTGCCCCACGGCTTCGGCCTGGGGGAGGGGACCGCGGCCGAGGGGTGGATCGACCGGGCCATCGCCTTCTGGGAGCGGCAGATGGAAGCTGCGGCGGAGGAAGCCCGGTTTCTGCTTTTCGGTTGATACCGACTGACAGATTGGAACTTCCGCCGGCGGAGCTGCCGGGTTACAATCACGGGGAAAGAAGGTGCTGCCATGTTTTCTCTGCAGAGAGTCCTGACCGTGTTCCTGACGCTGGCCATGGAGCTGAATCTCGCCGCGTGCGGGACGGCGCCTGCGGTGCAGCCGCCCCCGGAGGATCCGGCGCCGCCGGCGTCCGTTCAGGAAGCTCCGGCGCCGCCGCACACGTCCGCCCCGGAGCTGGAGGTTACGGAAGGAACCGAGACGTACCGGGGATTCCGGATGGACAATGTGCTCCACGCCCCCGAGGGGGACATCCATTACCACATCCATATCCCTGACGGCTACGACGGCAGCGAGCCCTGCGCACTCTATCTGACGCTGCCCGGATACGAGGGACTGTACTTTCAGGGGGTGGGGCAAAACCTTTACAGCGAGGACTTTGCCTTTGAAGCCCAGGCCTACAACGACCGCATGATCGTCGCGGCGCCGCAGCTGAACGACTGGGGCGAGACCTCGGCAGAGCAGACCATCGCCCTGACGGAGTACCTGCTGGACGCCTGCAACATCGACCCGGCGCACGTCTATGCCAACGGATACTCCGGCGGCGGGGAGACCATGTCCCAGGTGATGGGGCTGCGGCCCGACCTGTTCACCGCCTACCTCCACTGCTCCTCCCAGTGGGACGGGGCCTACGAGCCGGTGGTGGAGGCCCGGGTCCCGGTGTATCTCGTCGTCGGCGCCGAAGACGAATACTACGGTTCGGAGCCGACGCAGGAGGCCTGCGACCGGCTCCACGAGCTTTACGCGGAAGCCGGGCTGTCCGAGGAGGAGATCGGCCGGCTCCTGGTGCTGGATATCAAGGATTCGTCCTACTTTCTGGAGCGCGGCGTGACGAACCAGCACGGCGGAGGGAATCTGTTTGCCGGAGATCCGGAGATCATGGGCTGGCTGTTTGCGCAGGAGGGCGCCTCCTCCTGACCGCATGCCGCCGCGCCCGGGAGGTGCACCTGTTTTGAAAAAGCTGCTGGGCGGGATGGCCGGCGATCTGACGGTCCTGGCGGCGCTGACGCTTCTGGGATACCATGCCGGAAGGGCCCTGCGCGCCGTCGGCCGCGGCAGGCACGGATGTGCGTGACCGTTCACAGGCAGGGCTGCCCCTGCCTGTGTTTTTTTCTTGCGTTCCGGATGGGGAAACGGAAAATAAGCATGGCGGCGTGCCGTGCAATCCCCGGAGAGGCGGTGTCCCATGTATAATCCACAATTAGAGACGTTCCTTCGGGTGGCGGATGCAGGGAGCTTCAACAGGGCGGCGGAGGAGCTCTTCATCACGCCGCCGGCGGTGATCAAGCAGATCACCTCGCTGGAGTCCAATCTGGACCTGAAGCTCTTCCTCCGCAGCCCCCGGGGGCTGAAGCTCACCGAGGCGGGGAAGTCGCTGTACCGGGACGCCCAGTACATCATCCAGTACTGTAAGGACTCGGTGGTGCGGGCGAAAAACGCCGCCGAAGAGGGGGACCGGGTCATCCGCATCGGCGTGTCGCCCATGACGCCGGGGCAGTTTCTGCTGGAGCTGTGGCCGGGAATCAAACGGTACTGCCCGGACGTCAAGTTTCAGATGGTTCCGTATGAAAACACCCCGGAAAACTCCGTGGAGATCCTGCGGAATCTGGGCCAGAACATCGACATTGTGGCGGGCCTCTTCGACCAGAAGTTCCTGCAGGCCCGTCAGTGCGCCGCCCTGGAGCTCAGCCGGGAGCCCATCCGCTGCGCGGTTTCCATCTACCACCCGCTGGCCGCCAAGGACCGGCTGACGGTGGAGGACCTCCACGATGAAAACTTCCTGCTCATCCGCCGGGGCTGGAACCACTATCTGGATCAGATGCGGGACGATCTGTGGCGGGACCATCCCCAGATCCATATCGTCGACTTTGAGATGTTCAACATCCACGTGTTCAACCAGTGTGAAAATTCCGAGGATATCCTCATGACCATCGACAACTGGCGGCAGGTCCATCCGCTGCTCAAGACCATTCCGGTGGACTGGGATTATACCATTCCCTACGGCCTGCTCCACTCGCCTGATCCGTCTCCGACGGTGAAGCGCTTCCTGAATGCGGTGCGATCCGTGCTGACGCTGTGAGGCGGCGCCCGGGACATTACAGAAAGGTTCATACCGCGTAACTTTTCGAGACTTCTGCGGAAGTCTCGTTTTTTTTTATACTATAGGCAAGAAAGCGCAGCGCCGGCCGGCGCTGCGGGGAATGAGGCGGTCACACCATGAAGAATTTTCTTTTGGAGCCCAGCGGAAAGATCGTATTCGGCGGCGGCTGCGTCCGGGAGTATCTGGCCGACTTCGCCCGCCGGTATGGCCCCAACACGCTCCTGGTCACCGGCGTGCGCTCCGGCCGGGAAAACGGCGCCTGCGACGAGGTGCTCCGCGGACTGGCGGCTGCGGGCAAGCAGGTGGCCGAGCTCTCCTGCGCTTCCCGGGGGCCGGATTACGAAACGGTCCGGCGGGGCGCCAGGATCGCCCGGGAGCAGCAGGTCGACCTGATCGTGGGCGTGGGCGGCGGCTCGGTCATCGACTGCTGCAAGGCCGTCGCCATGGCGGCCGTTTTCCGCGGGGATCTCTGGGAGAACTACTGGGCCAGGCCGGGGGTGGTGGACTTTCAGCCCCTGCCGGTGGGGATCGTCCCCACCACGCTGGGCACCGGGGAGCTCAACGGTGCGGCGGTGCTCGTCCGGCAGGGCGTCCGGGAGGTCCGGAGCTATCCCCAGTGCGCGCCCCGGTTCGTCCTGTTCGATCCGGCCTATACCCGGACGCTGCCCCGGAAGCAGATCCTGTCCGACGGCTTCCGGATCTTCAGCCGGGCCATGGAGCTGTACCTGGCGCCGCCGGCGACGGGGGCCGCCGTCACGGACGGCCTGCTGGAGGCGCTGATGGGCAGCGTGGCCGCGGCCCTGCGGAGCGGGACGTACCAGAATGACGAGCGGCGGGCCAACCTGATGTGGGCCGGCGCCCTGGTGGGGAACGCCATCTTCCAGGCGGGCAAGCGCTGCGACCAATCCTGCCGCCGGGCCGCCCTGGCCCTGGCCGAACGGACCGGCCGGGACTTCACGGACTGCCTGGCGGCGTGCCTGCTGTCCGCCTGCCGCGCCGCCTGCCGGGAACAGCCGGAGCGGATGGCCGGGCTGGCGGAGCGGGTGTGGGGCATCGCCGGAAGGCCGGCGGCGGAGCTGGCCCGGGCCGGCGCCGACGCATTGGCTGCCTTCGTGCAGGATCTGGGCTTTTCCGCAGAGGGGGATGCCCGGCGCCCCGGTGAAAACCGGAAGGTAGATACCGCGAAACGAATCGGAACTTCTGCGCAGCAGGAATGTGGCCTATCATAGGGGCAGAATGGAAAACGGAGGAAAACAGCCATGAAAACACGGACACTGGGCGCGGACCTGACGGTCTCGGCCGTGGGCCTGGGGTGCATGGGCTTCAGCCATGCCTACGGTGCGCCCACGGAGCGGAGCGAGGCCGTCCGGGCCATCCGTGCCGCGCTGGACCTGGGCTACACCTTGTTCGACACGGCCGAGACGTACGGCACCGCGGCCGACCCGCATGAGAACGAGAAGCTGGTGGGCGAGGCGCTGCGGGAGGTGCGGGGCGCGGTGCAGATCGCCACCAAGTTCGGGATCCGCTTTGACGAGACCGGCGCGGCCGTCAACAAGCCGCTGGTCCCGGATTCCAGGCCGGAGACGATCCGGGCCTCGGTGGAGGGATCGCTCCGGCGCCTGGGAACCGACCACATCGACCTGTACTTCCAGCACCGGATGGACCCGAAGGTGGCGCCGGCGACGGTGGCGCAGGTGATGGCCGACCTGATCCGGGAGGGCAAGATCACCCACTGGGGCATCTCGGAGGCCACCGGGGACTACCTCCGGCGGGCCCACGCCGTCTGCCCGGTGACGGCGGTGCAGAACCGCTATTCCATGATGGCCCGGTGGCATGAAGCCCTTTTCCCGGTGCTGGAGGAGCTGCACGTCGGCTTCGTGGCCTTTTCCCCCATGGCCAACGGCCTGCTCACCGGAGCGTACGGAGCGGCTTCCCAATTCGATCCCCGGCTGGACTACCGCAGCGCCATGCCGCAGTTCGGGCCGGAGGCGGCGGAGCAGAACCGGGCGCTGCTGACCCTGCTGCGGGAGCTGGCGGCGGAGAAACACGCCACGCCGGCCCAGATTTCCCTGGCGTGGATGATGTGCAAAAAGCCCTGGATCGTGCCGATCCCCGGCAGCCGCCGGCCGGAGCGCATGCAGGAGAACGCCGGGGCGGCGGAGATCTGCCTGACGCCTGCCGACGTTCAGGCCCTGGACCGGGCGCTGGAGGCCCTGCCCATGTCCGCCGTGTTCGGCGGGAGCGCCGTGACGGGCGGAAAATGATCAAGTGGAAAGGACGTATCCCCATGAAACGAAACTGCAAATGGATGATCCTGGAACTGGCCGGGGTGCTGCTTCTCTCCCTGCTGGCCGGGTGCGCCGGCAGCAATCCGCCCGGCGCGTCCGCCGGCGGTGCCGATTCGTCGGCCGGTGATGCCGGAGCACCCTCCGGCGATGGCGACGCCCCCACGGCGCAGGCGCCCGCTGACGAAGTGGACCCCGATGCCCTGGTGATCGCCGAGCAGGGCATCTTCTCCGCCGGCGGCACCGTGATCGAATCCGACGGCACCTTCGACGTGGCCAACTACTACACCTCCCGGGAGGGCTCCACCGCCCACGTGGACCATGCCAACGTCCTCTATCAGATCCCGCAGGACGCCACGGGCCTGCCCATGGTGTTCCTCCACGGCTACGGCCAGTCCCGCATGGGCTGGATGACCACTCCCGACGGACGGGAGGGCTGGAGCGACATGTTCCTGCGGATGGGCCACAGCGTGTGGCTCGTCGACCAGCCCCGCCGGGGCGAGGCCGGCCAGACCTCTGTGGCCGGCACCATGACGACCGAACCGTCGGACCAGACCTGGTACACCCAGTTCCGCATCGGAACGTATCTGAATGACGCGTTCACCTACAACGAAGGCTCCCAGTTCCCCCGGGGGGAGGACGTGCTGGATCAGTTCTTCCGCCAGATGACCCCGGATACCGGCATGGACAACGCTGCCGGCGACCAGAACATCGACAACGAGGTGGTGGCCCGGGCGGTGGCGGCGGCCATCGACGAGATCTATGAGCGCACCGGTCAGGACTCCATCCTGGTGACCCATTCCCAGGGCGGCCTGCCCGGCTGGGAGGTGCCGCGGTATACCGACCATGTGGCCGCCATCGTTGCCATTGAGCCGGGCATGGCCCCGGAGGTGGACGGCGAGGCCTACAGCGCCATGCTGGAGCAGAACATCCCCGTCACCTTCTACTACGGCGACTACATCGGGGAGGAATTCACCGACGTGCCCGCCGCCGCCATGTGGGCCATGATGGCCGCCAGCGCCGACACCTTCACCGAGGCGTATACCGCTGCCGGCGGCGACAGCACGGTGGTCCGCCTGCCGGACGAGGGCATCACCGGAAATGACCACTTCATGTTCCAGGACCTGAACAACGACGTGATTGCCGACCACATTGAGGCCTGGGTTCAGACCCACGCGGCAGCGTAATCGAGATGGGAGGAAACTTCTGTGAAACTGTGGAAACGGCTCTGCGCCTGCCTTTTGGCGGCTGCCATGATGCCATCCCTGGCCGCCGCCGATGACCAGACTGCCGACGTGCCTCAGGAGGGGCAGGCGGCCGACACCACCCTCCCCGAAGCTTCCGGAATGGAGACCACCGGCGGCGCGGATGCGGACGCTGCGCCTGCCGCCGGCGGAGACCTTTTCGAGATCACCCCGGCGGAGCCGTACACCGACGACGATCTGAACTGGCGGGACGAGAACAGCCGGGTCAGCCGCGAGTACGCCGACGAATCCCTGCGGGATGTGGAACTGACCACCACCGAGGTGGAGAATTGGGACGCCTACGACACGGTCCTGATCGGCTACCCCATCTGGTGGGGCGTCGCCGCCTGGCCGGTAAGCAGCTTCGTGGCGGCCAACGACTTCACCGGAAAGACGGTCATTCCCTTCTGCACCTCCTCGTCCTCCGGCCTCGGGGAGAGCGGAATGCTGCTGGCGGAGCTGGCGGGCACCGGCGACTGGCAGGAGGGCCAGCGGTTCCGCTCCAGCGCCGGCGAGAGCGACGTGGCGGACTGGGTGAGCGGCCTGGGCCTGTCTGCGCAATGATACAGAGCGGCGGGGCGCAGCACCCCGCCGCCGGAAAGGAATGTGAAAGCAATGGCCAAGAAGATTTTGATCCTGTCGGCCAGCCCCCGGAAGGGCGGCAACTCGGACCTGCTGTGCGACCAGTTTGCAAAAGGGGCGCAGGAGGCCGGGCATCGGGTGGAGAAGATCCGGCTGCAGGAGCAAGCGATCGCCCCCTGCCGGGCCTGCTACGGCTGCCGGGGCACCGGCGCATGCGTCCAGAAGGACGACATGGCCGCCATCCTGGACAAAATGGTGGAGGCCGATGTGCTGGTGCTGGCCACGCCGGTGTATTTCTACTCCATGGACGGCCAGCTCAAGACCCTCATCGACCGGACGCTGCCCCGTTACACGGAGATCCGGGACAAGGAGATCTACTTCATCGCCACCGCCGCTGCAGGCAAGGGGGCCATGGAGCGCACCATGGAGGCGCTGGCGGGCTTCACCGACTGCCTGCCGGGCGCGCAGGTTCGGGACCGCATCTACGGCTCCAGCGTCTACCAGAAGGGGGAGGTCCTGGAGACCCAGGCTGCGCACCATGCCTACCAGGCGGGAAAGACCGTCTAAACCCTGCGGGCCGCACGGCGGCGGAAGGGAAGTGGGGATTTCGTGTATCATCCACAGCTGGACACCTTCGTGGCGGTGGTGGAGAGCGGGAGCTTCGCCAAGGCGGGCCAGTCGCTCTACATCAGCACGACGGCGGTCATCAAGCAGATCAATGCGCTGGAGGAGCGGCTTGGCCTGCAGCTGCTGAACCGGACGTCGCGGGGTACGACGCTGTCGGACGTCGGGGTTCTGTTCTACCAGGAGGCCAAGCGGCTCATCGCCGAATCGAGACAGACGCTGGAGCGCCTGCGGACCGTTCAGCAGCAGCAGACGGGGAATGTGATGCGCATCGGGGTCGGCTTCATGACCTCCCGGAGGCTGCTGTGGGAGGTCCTGCGCCTGGCGCAGCAGGAGCTTCCCCGGCTCCAGTATCAGCTGGTCAGCTTCGAGATGCGGCCGGAGCTGTACCGGGAGACGATTTCGCGCCTGGGGCGGGACATCGACATCCTGCTGCTCATGTATGACCCCATGCGGGTCAGCAGCCTCAACACGCTCCATCTGACGTATGAGCCGGTACAGTGCGCCGTGTCGCTGCACCATCCGCTGGCGCAGAAATCCAGGCTGACCGTTCAGGACCTGTTCGGATACGAGCTGCTCTGCTTCTGCCACGGCTTCAACAGCTTCATTGACCAATTCCGCAACGACATTCAGGCGCGGTATCCGCAGATTCACCTGAAGGATTTCTCCTACATCAATGAAGACATCTTCAACCGGTGCGCAAACAGTGAGGAGATCCTGTTTGCCGTGCCGCTGTGGCGGGACTACCATCCCGGTATCCGGCTCCTGCCGGTGGACTGGATGTACACAGTCCCCTTCGGCCTGCGGTACGCCGCGGAGACGTCCCCCATGGTCTACCGGTTTCTCCAGGTTATCAAAAAGGCCTGGCCCAGAACGGGCAAGGCCGGATAGCAAGGGCGGCGCAGACCGTCGAAAAACCGTACCAGCCGAAGGATTCGGAGGGAGGGAAAGTGTGAAAGGCTGCTCCGCAGAGCGTGCCGAAGCGCAACCGCCCGCAGGGCGGCACTTAAGCGCGGAGGCGGAACCGTCAGGGTTCCCTGAAGGTGAATTGGCCGAAGGCCAAGAGAAGCCGGTCTGGACCGTTCGCGTTCAATCAAACCCGAATTTGCAACTTTTTGAAGTTGCAAATTCGCAGGCAGCTTGTCAAAAAATTCTCACAGGAGACTTTTTTAACAAGCGGCGCGGCCGCTCCGGAATTCCCGTTCCGGAGCGGCTGCTTTTCTGCGTTCCGGCGTAAACTTCAGGTTTACGTCAGGCAACTTATCGATACTTCCGTTTTGCCCCCGGGAGGGCGTAAACTAAAAGTCGTAATATTCCGATTGTATCGGATCATTCGGCGGAAGGAGGAAAACCCACATTGATCATCATTGGGGAGAAAATCAACGGTGCGATCCCGGCGGTCCGGGAGGCCATCGCCGGGCGGGATTCCGAGGTGATCCGGCAGCGCGCCATCGCCCAGGCCGAGGCGGGGGCCGACTTTCTGGACTGCGCGCCCAGCACGGCTACCGATGTGGAGTACGAGGCCATGGTGTGGCTGATCGAACAGATTCAGTCCGTGACCCAGACGCCCATCTGCATTGACAGCCCCAACGCCCGCCTGCTGTGCAGGATCCTGGAGGAGGGCCGCGTGGCACGCCCGGGCATGGTGAACTCCGTGAATGAGGAGGGCGACAAATGCGAGACGATCTTCCCGGTGATTGCCGGGACGGACTGGAACGTGGTGGGCCTGACGTGCGACCGGGAAGGGATCCCGGCAGACGTTGGCAGGAAGGTCGACATTGCCAAGCGGATCATCGACAAGGCGGACCACTACGGCGTGAAGCTCTCTCACCTGCACATCGATCCCTGCGTCATGGCCCTGGCGACCATGCCGTCGTCCATGGCGGACTTTGAGCGCGCGATCATGGAGATCCACGCTTACGCCCCGGAAGTCAAGGTGACAGGCGCCATCTCCAACATCAGCTTCGACATGCCGGCCAGGAAGTACGTCAACTGCAACTGCATGGCGTATGCCATCCGTGCCGGGCTGGATTCGGCCATCATGGATCCGTGCAGCGTGGACATGAGAAGCACGATTTAAGTCTTCTCAGAATCGTTTTGCAGACTACATCTGGTTCCCGAGTGATACGGAGAAGATCACCGCCGGATTCAGCGCCAGCGGCACCGGAAGCGACAGCTGGTATACACGCAACCTCGTGCACCACTACCAGATTGCCGACACCGAAGAGCCCGTGCCGATTGGCATCGCGCCCATGGCTGAAGGTGTGTACGAAGTCGGCGATGAGATCACCATCGCAATTGTTTTCAACGAAATCGTGGATGATGAGTACAGTGCAGCTGCCGGTCTGTCAGCTGATAGCGAGCTTACGACCAACTGGTCATGGGCAGACTTCAAATACGCAGGCGGCGCGGGTACCAATGTGCTCTACTTTACCGGCACCGTGACGGAATATGCTCAAAATACGCTCAGCGTGTTTAGAGACAGGTCTACTGCCTTCGAACAGGTTCGCGACATGAGCTCGGGCACTTCTGAGATAGAGACGGTTGATGAAACTTTTACGACCACAGTTCAAGTATCCACCGACTCCACTTCCCCCACAGCGCATGCCGGGGACATCTCCAACGACAACGGCAGCCTCTCCGCCACCGTCAGCAGCACCACCGCCGCCAAGCTGGAGTACGCCTGGAGCGAAGCAGACGACCCGGCCGCTGTCACCAGTTGGCAGATCGCCGGAGCCTCCAGTGACTCCGCGCCCATCTCGGGCACCGTCACCGCCGCGCGGACGGATGGCACCTGGTACCTCCACGTCCGGGCCACCTCCGAAACCGGCCTGACGGCCTACGATTTCTCGTCTATCGACTTGGGTACCCCGGACAATCCGGCCGTGGTCGTGCCTACCCTCACCGCAACGGTGGACAACAACGGCTGGGTGAAGGCGCGTACAATTCAGATTAACCGCAAACCGATAAACACTGGGGTGACAATAAAGAAGCCGGACGGCATGGCGTGCCCTCATAAGGGTAACTACAAATTTTAAGGATAGGCAGGTGTTGCGAAGGTAGCGCCTGCCGGTTCCTTTACGCACTT
>CAJFNY010000031.1 GCA_904395865.1 uncultured Oscillospiraceae bacterium | reverse complement strand
GCGGGTGACGAGGCTCGAACTCGCTACCTCCACCTTGGCAAGGTGGCGCTCTACCAGATGAGCTACACCCGCATCGACGATGCGTGAGTTATTATACACACCGCACCGCCGGTTGTCAAGTCTTTTCCAAAATTTTTTCACACGCACGCCGGGAACGCCTCGGTGTCCCACTGGTAGCCCGTCATGGCGCCGTCCAGCAGCAGCGGCAGGCTCTCGCTGCCATCCAGGAGCGTCCGGTAGAGGTCCACGTGGCAGTACACGCCGTCCACGCAGACGATGTTCCACACGTACGGCGCCCCGTTCAGCGTGCCCTCCACCGTGTAGCACTCCAGCTCCATCTCGTCGCAGAGGATCTGCAGGCTCCGGGCCGCCCCCTCGCTGCTGGCGATGCCCTCGCACAGGAAGGCGTACGCCGGCGTGCTGCTGGTGCCCGGCTCGTAGAGGAACCGCTCCAGCAGATATGTATACAGCAGCTGGAGCTTCCCGGTCTCCGTCTCCCGGTAGCGGACGTACTCACTGGCGGCGTTGGCGCTGGTGGCCACGGCCTCCTGCCGGCTCTGCAGCTCCTCGGGCGTGTGCTCGAACGTCATGAGAATCTCCACGATCCGCACGTAGCCTCCCTGCTGCGGATAGCGGCTGACGGTGATCTCCGGCATCTCCAGAATCTCCGCGGGCCGTTCCCGGTAGCACGCCCGGGCCATCTCCACCAGGTCGTCGCCGCTGTCGTACGACAGCCGGACGGTCAGGGACTCCTGCCCCTGCTCCATGGCCTCGGCCAGCCGCTCCCGCAGGACGCTCATGCTGGCCACCCGCTCCACCGCGGCGATCTGCTCCGGCGTCCGCCGGAACTCGATCTGCACGCGGATCTCGTAGTACGAGACGATCCACGTGCACTGGTGGGTCATGGACTCCACGGCGTACGCCCCCAGCGGGTCCTCCCGGGAGACCTCGTAGACGGCGTTCTGCGCGTCCTCCTCCACGTCGCCGGAGTAGTCGTAGATGTGGATAATCCCCTCGCTGACGCTGTCCTCCACGAAGGACAGGACGGCGTTCCGCAGGCTCACGTAGTTCTCCGCCGTGACCACATTCTGAGCCGCAGGCGTCTCCTCCGGCTCCGTGTGCGGCGTGACGGACACGTATTCATCGGCGCAGCCGCCCAGGAGCAGCGTCAGGGCCAGCAGCAGCGCCGGCAGGCATCCCCGTCTCATGGCAGTCCTCCTCACAGGCCGTCGTTGGAATAGCGGCCGAAGCCCTCGCCCAGCACCTGCCGCGCCTTCTGGAAGATCATGAAGGCGTCCGGGTCCTCCTGGGCCACCAGCTCCTGGAGCCGGCTCACCTGGCCAGCCCCGACGGCGCAGAGCACCACCGTCCGCCGCTCCCCGGTGTGGGCGCCCTCCGCCGGCAGAAGCGTGGCGCCCCGGTCCAGCCGGCGGTCGATGGCGTCGGCCACCTCCCGGCTCCGCCGGGAGATGATCAGCGCCACGACGGAGTCGCTGCGGCCGTAAATCACGCCGTCCATGACCACCGACATCACCGCCAGGGCCACGGCGCTGTACAGCGCCCGGGACACGTCGCGGAACACGACGCCGTTGAGCAGCACGATGGCGCAGTCCAGGACGAGCATCACCTTCCCGATGGGCAGGCGGCGCGTCCTCCGGCGCACCAGGCGCGCCACGATGTCGGTGCCGCCGGTGGAGGCGTCCCGCAGGAACACCAGCCCCAGGCCGAGGCCCGTCAGGGCGCCGCCGTACAGCGCCGCCAGCAGCGGCTCCACCTCCGGCGCCGGCAGGCCGGCGAAGGCGTCCAGCAGCAGCGACGACACGGTCATGCCCAGCAGCGAGCCCAGGAGGAAGCGCCGCCCCAGCTTCCGCCACCCCAGGGCGAACAGCGGCAGGTTGCACACCAGCACGAAGCCGCCCAGGGAGCGCATGCCCGTCAGCTCCGAGACGATCAGCGCCACGCCCGACAGGCCGCCGCCCGACAGCTCCGCCGGCCGCAGGAACACGTCGAAGCCCAGCGCGAACAGCGCGGAGCCCAGCACGATCCACGCGCAGTCCAGCGCCGTCCGGCGCAGGGGATGGTTGTCCATGGGTGCCTCCCTTCCAGCGGCGTCACAGCTCCAGCGTCATCTGCGTCTCGCCGGTGTCCTCCGGGCGCAGCAGGGCGCCGGCGGCCGGCAGCGTCCGGGCCCGGTAGCGGGCCGCGTTGCGGACGGCGCTGCCCTCCAGGGGCTCCATCCGCGCCAGCTCGGCCTTCTTCTTCAGGGTCATCACCGCCACGCCCTGGGTGGTGCGCGTCGTCTTGACGGCCAGCTGCGCCGCCGAGAAGATCAGCGCCCGCCCCTCGGTGGAGTGCAGCACCAGCTGCTCCTCCTCGGCGCGGACCATCCGGACGGCCCGCAGGGGGCTCTTGTCCGAGTACGCGCCGGTCAGGCGGCGGCGGTTCGTCTTGGTGTCGTAGGCGGCGGCGGCCACCCGGGCCACCTTGCCGTTGGCGAAGGCGAAGAGGATGCTGCCGGAATAGTCCCCCGGCAGGCAGACGGCGGCGACGCCCTCCCCCTCGTCCATGCCCAGCTTGGCCGGCAGGTAGTCGCCCAGGACGGAGGCCTTGGCGTCCTCAAACTCGGCGCAGCGGGCCTTGTAGACCTGGCAGCGGTCGGTGAACACCAGCAGCTCGTCCCGGTTGGCGGCCTCGCAGGTGAAGGCCAGGCCGTCGCCCTCCTTGAACTTCTGCTCGCCGGACATCCGCAGGGACTGGGGCGTGATCTTCTTGAAGTACCCCTCCCGGGACACGAACAGGTGCACCGGGTAATCCGGCGTCTCGTCCTCCTCCCCGCCGGCCTCCGGCTCCGCGCCGGAGACGAGCGCCGTGCGGCGGTCGACGCCGTACTGGTCGGCCACCTGCTGCAGCTCGTCCACGATGATGGCGCGGATGCGCGCGGGGCTGTCCAACGTGGCCTGCAGGTCGGCGATCTCGGCCTCCAGATCGGCCGTCTCCCGGGTGCGCTTGAGGATGTACTCCCGGTTCAGGTTCCGCAGGCGGATCTCCGCCACGAACTCCGCCTGGACCCGGTCGATGCCGAAGCCGATCATCAGGTTCGGGATGACCTCCTGCTCCGACTCCGTCTCCCGGATGATGGCGATGGCCTTGTCGATGTCCAGCAGGATCTTCGCCAGGCCCTTGAGCAGGTGGAGCTTCTCCTGCCGCCGCTCCAGGCGGAAGTGGGTCCGCCGGCGGACGCACTCGCTGCGCCAGGCGGTCCACTCGTCGAGGATCTCGCCGACGCCCAGCACCCGCGGCATGCCGGCGATGAGGATGTTGAAGTTGCACGAGAAGCTGTCCATCAGCGGCGTGGCGCGGAAGAGCTTCTGCATGAGCTTCTCCGGGTCGACGCCGCGCTTCAGGTCGATGGTCAGCTTCAGGCCGCTCAGGTCGGTCTCGTCGCGCATGTCGGCGATCTCGCGGATCCTGCCGGCTTTGATGAGCTCGGAAACCTTGTCGATGATGGGCTCGGTGGCCGTAGTATATGGAATCTCGTAGATTTCTATGAGATTCCCCTCTTTGACGTACCGCCAGCGGGCGCGGATGCGGAAGGAGCCGCGGCCGGTGCGGTAGATCTCGGCCATCTCCGCCGGGTCGTAGAGGATCTCGCCGCCGGTGGGGAAGTCCGGGGCCGGCAGCGTGTCCAGCAGGTCGGCCTCCGGGTTGCGGATGCGGGCGATGGCCGTGCGGCAGACCTCCCGCAGGTTGAAGCCGCAGATGTTGCTGGCCATGCCCACGGCGATGCCCATGTTGGCCGAGACGAGGACGTTGGGGAACGTCGTCGGCAGCAGGGCCGGCTCCTTCATGGTGTTGTCGTAGTTGTCCACGAAGTCGACGGTGTCCTCGTCGATGTCGCGGAACAGCTCCTGGCAGATGGGCTCCAGCCTGGCCTCGGTGTACCGGGAGGCGGCGTACGCCATATCCCGGGAGTAGACCTTGCCGAAGTTGCCCTTGGAGTCCACGAACGGGTGGAGCAGGGCCTCGTAGCCCCGGGCCAGCCGGACCATGGTCTCGTAGATGGCCGCGTCGCCGTGGGGATTCAGGCGCATGGTCTGGCCAACGATGTTGGCGGACTTGGTCCGCCCGCCGGTGAGCAGGCCCATTTTGTACATGGTGTAGAGGATCTTCCGGTGGGAGGGCTTGAAGCCGTCGATCTCCGGAATGGCCCGGGAGACGATGACCGACATGGCGTACGGCATGTAGTTCGTCTCCAGGGTGTCGCAGATGGGCTGCTCCAGCACCTCGGCACGCAGCCCCTCCACATTGGGATTGACTGCGTGCTTCGGTGCGTCGTCTTGCTTCTTCTTACGGGGCATACAGGGAAACCGTCCTTTTCAAAAATCAATTCATCGTATCAGAGACTGTCCGTGACCGGCACGCCGGCCGGCGGCGCCGTCTCGGGCGGGAAATCAGAGGGCGTCACCTCCGTGGTGCCGGAGGCGTCCCACCGGAACACATCCGAAAGCCGCATCGCCAGCTTCCAATCGCCGCTGCCGTCGGAGCCGGCCGCCGTCAGATCCAGGCTGTAGCCGCGGGCAGCGATGGCAGCACGCAGGCGGAAGCCGCCGTACCGCTCCACCGGCGGCAGGGCCCGGGCGGCGTCCACACCGGCGTTGTAGCCGATGCCGTAAATGCTGTTGATGTAATACTCATCGGGATATTCCCAGAAATCGTTCCGCAGGGCGTCGGCGTAGCCGTCCGCGTACCCCCGCTGGTAGTCGCCCTCCGCGGCGGACCGCAGCCGGGCCATGCCTGCCGGCGGCTCAGGAGATGTCCGCCAGCTCCAGGTACTTGTAGCCGTTTTCGGCGATGTGCTCCTTCCGGCCGGCCAGGTTGTCGCCCAGCAGCAGGTCGAAGACGAGGGCCGTCTTTTCCGCGTCCTCGGGCATGACCTTGATGAGGCGGCGGGTCTCGGGGTTCATGGTCGTCATCCACATCATCTCCGGCTCGTTTTCGCCCAGGCCCTTGGAGCGGTTGACGGAGACCTTCTTCCCCTCCAGGCCCTTGAGGATCTCGTTCTTCTCGCCGTCGGAGTAGGCGAACCACGTCTTGTCCTTCCAGGTGATCTCAAAGAGGGGCGACTCGGCGATGTACACGTACCCCTCCCGGATCAGCGTCGGCACCAGCCGGTAGAGCATGGTGAGGATCAGCGTGCGGATCTGGAAGCCGTCCACGTCGGCGTCGGTGCAGATGACGATCTTGTTCCACCGGAGGCCGTCCAGGTCGAACTCGGCCAGGTCCTTGACGCGCTTGTCGCGCACCTCCACGCCGCAGCCCATGACCCGCAGCAGGTCGGTGATGATCTCGCTCTTGAAGATGCGGCCGTAGTCGGCCTTGAGGCAGTTGAGGATCTTGCCGCGGACGGGCATGATGCCCTGGAACTCCGCGTCGCGGCTGAGCTTCACCGAGCCCATGGCGCTGTCGCCCTCGACGATGTAGAGCTCCCGCTTGTCCCGGTCCCGGGAGCGGCAGTCCACGAACTTGGCCACCCGGTTGGAGATGTCCAGGCTGCCGGAGAGCTTCTTCCTGATGGTCAGCCGGGCCTTCTCGGCCGTCTCGCGGCTGCGCTTGTTGACGAGGACCTGGTCGGCGATCCGGTCGGCCTCGGCCTTGTTCTCGATGAAGTAGACCTGCAGGCGCTCCCGGAAGAACTCGGTCATGGCCTCCTGGACGAACCGGTTGTTGATGGCCTTCTTCGTCTGGTTCTCGTACGACGTCTGGGTGGAGAAGCAGCTGGTGACAAGCACCAGGCAGTCGGCCACGTCCTGGAACGTCAGCTTCGACTCGTTCTTCGTGTACTTCCCGGCCTGCTTGCAGTAGGCGTCGATGGCGTAGACGAAGGCGTTGCGGGCGGCCTTGTCCGGCGCGCCGCCGTGCTCCAGCCACGAGGAGTTGTGGTAGTATTCAATGTGGCTCAGCTGGGCCGAAAAGCAGACGGCCGCCGAGATCTTCACCTTGTACTCCGGCTTGTCCGCCCGGTCGCGGCCGCGGCGCTCCGCCTCCCAGTACTGGGGCATGGTCATGGCCTTGCCCTCGGTGAGCTCGGTGACGTAGTCCAGAATGCCCTGGCGGTAGAGGAAGGTCTGCTCCCGGGGCTCGGCTCCGTCCTCCTCCCAGCGGAAGCGGAACGTCACGCCGGCGTTGACGACGGCCTGGCGCTTGAGGGTGTCCAGGAAGAAGGCCTCGGGCACGTCGATGTCGGTGAACACGTCCAGGTCCGGCAGCCAGCGGAAGCGGGAGCCGGTCTTTTTGCCGCTCCAGGGCGCCTTCTCCAGGCCGCCGACGATCTCGCCCCGCTCGAAGTGGAGCCTGTACGCGAAGCCGTCCCGGTGGATCTCGGCGTCGAACCAGCGGGAGGCGTACTGGGTGGCGCAGGCGCCCAGGCCGTTGAGGCCCAGAGAGTACTCGTAGTCGCCGCCGGCGTTGTTCTGGTACTTGCCGCCGGCGTAGAGCTCGCAGAACACCAGCTCCCAGTTGTACCGCTGCTCCTTCTCGTTCCAGTCCACGGGGCAGCCGCGGCCGAAGTCCTCCACCTCGATGGAGCGGTCGGCGTGGCGGGTGACGAGCACCGTGTCGCCGTGGCCCTCCCGGGCCTCGTCGATGGCGTTGGAGAGGATCTCAAACACCGCGTGCTCGCAGCCCTCCAGCCCGTCGGAGCCGAAGATGACCGCCGGACGCTTGCGCACCCGGTCGGCGCCCTTGAGCGCGGAGATGCTGTCGTTGCCGTAATTCTGACTTTTCTGTAGTTTCATCGGGAACCTCGTCTCAGTTTCGTGAGTTTTATTGCATAATTACCCATTATCCAATTGATTATAGCCCCGGGCCGGCGGAAAGTCAAGGAACGGCCCCGCCGAAACTGGCCGTTGCATTTTGCCGCGTTTGCAGGTATCATGGTGGTATCGATTTGGTGAGAGCAGGAGGAGCGCACATGGGGAAGATCGGATTTGACAATCAGAAGTATCTGGAGCTGCAGTCCCGCCGGATTCTCGAGCGGGTGGAGTCCTTCGGCGGGAAGCTCTACCTGGAGTTCGGCGGCAAGCTGTTCGACGACTACCACGCCAGCCGCGTCCTGCCCGGCTTCGAGCCGGACAGCAAGCTGAAGATGCTGCTGCAGCTGAAGGAGCACGCCGAGATCGTCATCGCCATCAGCGCCGCCGACATTGAGTCCAACAAGCACCGGGCCGACCTGGGCATTTCGTACGATCAGGACGTCATGCGCCTGGTGGACGCCTTCCGGGAGGCCGGGCTGTACGTGGGCAGCGTCGTCATGACCCAGTACCAGGGCCAGCGGGCGGCCGGGCAGTTTGCCGCCAAGCTGCAGGAGCTGGGCGTGAAGGTCTACTGGCACTACGTCATCCCCGACTACCCCTCCAACATCCCGCTGATCGTCTCCGACGAGGGCTTCGGCAAGAACGACTACATCGAGACGTCGCGGCCCATCGTCGTCGTCACGGCGCCCGGCCCCGGCAGCGGCAAGATGGCCACCTGCCTGAGCCAGCTCTACCACGAGCACAAGCGCGGCATCCGCGCCGGCTACGCCAAGTACGAGACGTTCCCCATCTGGAACCTGCCGCTGAAGCACCCGGTGAACCTGGCCTACGAGGCCGCCACCGCCGACCTGAGCGACGTGAACATGATCGACCCCTTCCACCTGGAGGCGTACGGCGAGACGACGGTCAACTATAACCGCGACATCGAGATCTTCCCGGTGCTGGAGGCCATGTTCCGGAAGATCTACGGCAGCTGCCCCTACAAGAGCCCCACGGACATGGGCGTCAACATGGCCGGCTACGCCATCGTCGACGACGACGTCTGCCGCGAGGCGTCCCGCCAGGAGATCCTCCGGCGGTACTACGCCGCCGCCTGCGGCCGCGTCCGCGGCACGGCCACGGCCGCCGAGGTCCACAAGATCGAGATGCTCCTGAGCACCCTGGGTCTGGAGCCGTCCATGCGCCGCTGCGTCCCGCCGGCCCTGGACGAGGCCGAGCGCACCGGCGGGCCGGCCACGGCCATCGAGCTCTCCGACGGCACCATCGTCACCGGCAAGACCTCCAAGCTGCTGGGCGCCTCCTCGGCGGCGCTGCTCAACGCCCTGAAGCATCTCGGCAGCATCAACAAGAAGATCGAGCTGATCTCACCGGCCATCATCGCGCCCATCCAGCACCTGAAGGTGGAGCACCTGGGCAACCGCAACCCCCGGCTCCACACCGACGAGGTGCTCATCGCCCTGAGCATGTGCGCCGTCACGAACCCCACCGCGGAGATCGCCATGGAGCAGCTCTCCCGGCTCAAGGGCTGCCAGGTGCACTCGTCGGTGATCCTGTCCCAGGTGGACGAGAACGTCTTCAAGAAGCTGGGCTGCGACGTCACCTGCGAGCCGGTCTACCAGTCCCACCGGCTCTACCACAAGCAGTGAGGCCGCGCCCGTCCCGAAAACTGAGGTGAAACCCATATGAGCAAAGGCTACCACACCTTCCTGGTCTGTCTGCTGGCCTTCGCCGTGCTGGTGGGCGGGATCTGCATCATCTACCCCATCGTCCGCAGTGACCCCGCGGAGACCCCCCCGGAGACGCCCACGGTCCAGGAGCCGGCCGGCGACGGCACGGAGACGGAGACCGACGGCGGCGAGCCGCCGGCCTACAACCCGGACCAGAGTACCACCACCGCCGCGACCCAGTGGGAGACCATGGCCCAGGCCATGGTGCAGAACCTGACCCTGGAGGAAAAGGTCTGCCAGCTCTTCGTCGCCACGCCCGAGGCGCTGACCGGCGTCAACCGGGCCACCGTCGCCGGGGACGCCACCCGGGAGGCCCTGTCCCGGCTGCCGGTGGGCGGCATCGTCTACTTCGCCCAGAACCTGGAGGACCGGGAGCAGGCCATGGCGCTGCTGAGCGGGACGCAGTCCTTCTCCGAGATTCCGCTGCTGCTGGCCGTGGACGAGGAGGGCGGCACCGTCTCCCGCGTGGGCTCCAACCCGGCCATGGGCACCACGTACTTCTCCGACATGGCCGACTACGGCGACGCCGGGGACACCCAGGCCGTCTACCAGGTGGGCCTGACCCTGGGCCGGGAGCTGACGGAGCTGGGCTTCAACCTGGACTTCGCGCCGGTGGCCGACGTGGTCACGAATCCCAGCAACACGGAGATCGGCCGCCGCGCCTTCTCCTCCGACCCGGAGACGGCCGCGGCCATGGTGGGCAGCATCGTCTCGGGCCTCCGGGACGGCGGCATCCTCTGCTCCCTGAAGCACTTCCCCGGCCACGGCGGCACCGAGACCGACACCCACGACGGCCGCGCCGTCACGAACCGGACGCTGGAGGAGATGCGCCAGGCGGAGTTCCTCCCCTTCCAGGCGGGCATCGACGCCGGCGCGCCCATGGTCATGGTGGGGCACCTGTCGGCCCCGGAGCTCACCGGCGATGACACGCCCTCCGACCTCTCCCGCGCCGTCGTCACGGACATCCTCCGCGGCGAGCTGGGCTTCACGGGCGTCGTCGTCACCGACGCGCAGAACATGGGCGCCATCACCGACTACTATTCCCCGGCCGAGGCGGCCGTGGCCGCCCTGTCGGCCGGCGTGGACCTGATCCTGATGCCGGCGGACCTGCAGGCGGCCGTGGACGGCGTGCTGGAAGCCGTCGACTCCGGCCAGCTGCCCGCGGAGCGCATCGACGAGAGCGTCACCCGCGTCCTGGCCATGAAGTACGAGTACGGCCTCCTCCAGCCGGAGTAAGCGGCGGCGCGCTGCCCCGTTCGTTCGTCAGATGGCTGATATGACTGCATTTTCCAGTTTTCGCTGATCCCCGGCGGTTTGGAGTGAGGCTCCGGCCGCCGGGGTTTTCTGCGCGGATGCCGGAGGGCGATAAAACTCGCAAAAACTCCCCGCGGCATCTTGTGATTTTCGTGAAATCCATGTATAATTAAGGAAAATCCGCCGATTCCAGGCAGCATCGGGAGGGGAGCGCGCCATGGGTCAGCGGAGTCTTGCGCGGCGGAGCGGTATCCGCTGGTACCTGCTGGCGGCGCCGGTGGACCGGGCGGAGCTGGAGGCTATGCTGGAGCACTTCCGGAGCGCCACCCACCAGCTGGTCCGGGACGGGCAGCCCGTCACGTGCAGCGTCGGCGCCGCCCCCGTCACGCCGTCGGAGCCGCCGGACGCGCTCTACCAGGCGGCCGACCGGCTGCTCTATGAGGCCAAGACCCAGGGCCGCGACCGATACGTCATCGGTTCGTAACACAAGATCCGGCGCACCGCGTGCTGCGGTGCGCCGGATCTTTCATTCCGCCGGGATTCTGCCTCCGTCACGCTACGACGGCGCCGTCGGTCAGGACGGCGGCCCAGGTGCCGGAGTCGTCGGCCTGGAACGTGCCGGTGACGGTCACGTCGTCCAGGGCGCTCAGGGCGGCCAGGTCGTCGGCGGACAGCTCCACCTTGACGCCGCCGTTGGCGCCGATGGCCCCCAGGTCGCCGCTGGCGTTGAACTGCGTGTACCCCAGGACGATGCCGTCGGACTCGATGGAGAACACGATGCCGCTGATCTGGCAGAACTGGCCGCCGTAGTCCTGCGCCAGCCGGGCCGGGTTGTCGGCCTTGGCCAGCTCCAGGCCGTAGACGGCGATGCCCTTGGCCCCCTCGGGCAGGCCGTTGGTGTGCTGCCGCTCCACCAGCCCCGTCAGGTACGCGTCCTCGTCCAGCACCGTCGGCGCGGCCGTGGCCAGGGCGCTCTCCGGCGTCTCGGTGCGTTGGGCGTTGGCGAAGTCGATCCAGGTGGTCGTATGGCTGCCGCCGCCCATGGTCACGGTCTCCTCCTCCGTGCCGCTGACGGTGCCCACGAAGGTGATGGTATCCCCCGGATTCAGCTCCGCCAGCTCCTCCGCTGGCAGGTAGACCCGCAGGCTGTCGATGACGCAGTGGTCGGCGTTGATCTCGTCGACGCTGCCGGTGACGCGGTACGTGGTCTGCATGGCCCGGGCCTCGTTCTCCTGCACGGCGTCGTACACGTCCCGGGCCGTGGCGTCCACGGCGTCCTCTCCGCCGGCGGCCGGATCGGCGGCTTCCTCCGCGGTTTCCGCCCCGGCGGCCGGGTCGGTCTCAGCCTCGGTCTCCGTCCCGCCGCAGGCCGCCAGCGACACAATCAGCGCCGCCGCCAGCAGCAGCATCCACACTCGTTTCATACGGAATTCACCCTTCCTGCACCCCATTTTCCACAGAATGCACAATTTTTGGTAAATTCCATTATATATATACATAATATATATTGTCAAGTATTTTTCAAAATCCGGCAGCATGGCAGCCGGCAGCGGCCGCCGCGGATCCCCGCGGCGGCCGTCAGCGTATCGGTATCGGATTGCACCGGATTCACTTCAGGAATTTCCGGACCATGGAAAAGCCCTTGTCGGTGTACGGGTGGTACCGCATGGGCAGGTCGAGCCACGTGGACTTTTTGACGATGGAGCGGAAGTGGCTGAACGTCTCGAAGCTCTTCTCCCCGTGGTAGCTGCCCATGCCCGAGTCGCCCACGCCGCCGAAGGGCATGTGGGTGGTGGCCAGGTGGATGATCGTGTCGTTGATGCAGCCGCCGCCGAAGGAGCACGTGTTCAGCACCCGGTCCTCCACGTCCCTCCGGGACGTGAACAGGTACAGGGCCAGGGGCCGCGGCCGGGCGCGGACGAAGTCGATGGCCTCGTCCAGCGTGTCCCAGGGGAGCATGGGCAGCAGCGGCCCGAAGATCTCCTCCTGCATCACCGGCGCGTCGGGCAGCACGTCGTCCAGGAGTGTCGGCTCGATCCACCGGCGGGCGTCGTCGCAGCCGCCGCCCAGCACGATCTTCTGCCCCTCCAGCAGGCCCTTGACGCGGCGGTAGTGCTTCTCGGAGATGATGGTGGGCATCTCCCGATAGTCCCCGCCGGGGAAGAACTGCTCCAGCGCCTTCCGGAACGCCGCCACGAAGGCGTCTTTCACCGACCGCTGGATCAGCAGATAGTCCGGCTCCACGCACGTCTGGCCGGCGTTGAGCACCTTGCCGAAGGCGATGCGCCGGGCGGCCAGGGCCAGGTCGGCCGACTCGTCCACGATGACGGGGCTCTTGCCGCCCAGCTCCAGCGTCACCGGCGTCAGATGCTTCGCCGCCGCCGCCATGACCACCTTCCCCACGGCCACGGAGCCGGTGAAGAAGATGTAGTCGAACTTCTGCTCCAGCAGGGCGCTGTTCTCGGCGCGGCCGCCCTCCACCACGGCGATGTAGTCCGGCTCGTACACGTCCCCCAGGATTCTGGCCAGGGCCGCCGACGTGGCCGGCGCGTACGCCGAGGGCTTGACGACGGCGCAGTTGCCGCCGGAGATGGCCCCCACCAGCGGCGCCAGGCACAGCTGCACCGGGTAGTTCCACGGCGAGAGGATCAGCGTCACGCCGCGGGGCTCCGGCGCCACGAAGCTCCTGGCGTGGAACTGGGCCATGGGCGTCGGCACCGGACGGCGGCGCATCCACCGGGCCAGGTGCTTCAGGTGGAAGCGGATCTCCTCCAGGACGATGCCCGTCTCCGTCATATACGACTCCATGGGGGCCTTGTTCAGATCCTGCCGCAGCGCCTCGGCCAGCTCGCCCTCGCGGGTGCGCAGGGCCTCCTGCAGCTTCCGCAGGGCCTCCAGCCGGAAGGCCAGGGGCCGGGTGGCGCCGCTCTCGTAGTAGGCCCGCTGCCGGGCCACCAGCGCCTCAAAATTCATGCAGACTCCTCCCTTCGCTGCAGCAGCGCAGCCAGATCGTCGGCCAGCCCCGCCGGCAGGTCCAGCCGGCGGAAGCGCGCCCAGGCGTCGGCCGCGGCGCGGCCGCAGTCGAGAATTTCCGGCGCCAGCGACAGCCAGGCCAGCTTCAGGCACCAGGCCGGCAGCTGGCTGCCCAGGGCGCCGTCGGCCTGGAAGGCCGTGAAGTAGCTGCGGCTGTCCACACACGCGGCGATGCTGGCGGACACGTCGCCGCGGCTCCGCTCCAGGCTCCGGTACCGGCCGGCCACCCGGCGCAGGACGGGCCACCGGCCGCAGTCGCCGCCGGCCGCGGCGCGGCACTGGTCCGCCGCGTCCGCCAGGCCGTGCCGCTCCAGCAGCGGCGGCAGGGCCCGGAGGGCCTCGTCCAGCACGGCGGCGAACCGCGCCAGGTCCTCCACCCGACGGGAGCCGTACTGCCGGTTCAGCGCCCGGCGCCGCAGGCTCACGAAGCGGTCCAGCGTCTCGTCGGAGACGCGGATGCGCCGGGCGGCCGCCTCGGCGTCGAAGTCCGGCACCACCATGGCCGCGGCGGTGAAGCTGTCCACGTCGGCCCGGACGGCCGCTTCCAGGGCGCTGCCGTACAGCCGGAAGGCCTCCAGCGACTGCTCAAAGGGGATGCCCGCGTCCAGCCGCTGCCGGATGAGGCGCATGATCTCCAGGTCCTCGGCGCCGTAGAGGTTCTTGCGGCCGCGGACCTCCGGCGTCACCAGCCCCGCCGCGTGGAGGGCGCCCACCTGCTGGGGCGAGAGCCCCGTCCGGCGGCCGGCCTCGGTGGCGGTGCAGCGGCTCTCGTCGGCGGTGCCGTCCACCTTGTGGATGGCGTTGAGCAGGGCCAGCTCCGGCGCGTCGGCGTCGGGGCCGGAGAGCATCCGCTTGATGACCGACAGCGGATAGTACCGCTCCCGCTGCAGCTTGCGGATCAGCCCGATGACCTCCACGGCCGACGGGTCGTAGTAGGCCATGTTCCGGCCGGTGCGGCAGGCCGGCTGGATCAGCCCCTCCCGCACGTAGTATTTCACAGTCGTCAGGCTGACATCCGCCTGCCGGGCCAGCTCGCCGATCATCAGCAGGCCCTCCGGCTTCCGGCCGCTCATTTGCAGTCCAGGACGATCTTGATGACGTCCGGCGGGTTCTCCAGGGCCAGCTTCAGGGCCTGCTTGTATTCGTCCAGGGGGAAGTGGTGGGTCACGAAGCCGTCCACCGAGTAGACGCCGTCGCGGATCCACTCCTGGGCCAGGTCGAAGGTGTAGAGCCGGCGGCCCTGCCACGTCTCCATGCCGTGGGCGTCGACGCCCACCAGCTTCAGCTCCTGCCACCAGATGGGGCTCTCGTCGAAGGTGATGGAGCGCATGTGGTGGCCGATCTTCACCAGGGTCCCCCGGGCCCGCAGCAGGCGGACGGCCGTGTGGTTCGACCAGTTGCCGCCGATGCAGTCGTAGATCCGGTCGAAGCCGCCGAAGAAGTAGGCGTTGCCGCCCATGCCCCGGTAGACGGGGCTGCCGCCGGAGAGCTTCGACGTGGCCTCGTACAGGTCGCCGGAGAGCACGTGGTCGGCGCCCAGCCGCTGGGCGAACGCCTGCTTGGACGGCACCCGCTCCAGGATCCAGACCTCGCACTCCGGCTGCACCACCTTCAGCGCCTGGACGACGCCCAGGCCGATGGTGCCGCAGCCCATGACGAGGACCTTCTCGCCCGGCTCCGGCGGCGCGCAGAGCACCGAGTGGATGGAGACGCAGGCCGGCTCCACCATGACGGCCTGCTCGTCGGTCAGCTCGTCGTAGACCTTCGCCAGGCCCCGGGCCGGGTAGATGAAGCGGTCGCCCCAGCCGGCGCCGGTGACGGGCAGGTCGTACGGCGACGGCGCGCCGTAGTTCAGGCAGAAGTTGTAGTCCCCGGCCTCGCAGTAGGGGCAGCGGGGCGTGATGCCCTTCGTGTCGCAGCCGGCCATGTAGGCCCGGATCGTCACCCGGTCGCCCACCTTCAGGTCCGTGACGGCGCTGCCGGTCTCCACCACGATGCCCACGTTCTCATGGCCCAGGTACGTGCGGCGGGAGCCGGGGATGGGCTCGAAGGCCGAGTCGGTGCCGGTGGTGGCCTGGAAGAAGCTCATATCCGTGCCGCAGAGGCCGCAGACGATGTTCTCCACCCGCACCCAGTCGTCGGCCGGCAGCGGCGGATCCGGCAGATTCCTGGCGTACTTGACGGCGTTGAGGCCCGTGTAGAGCAGGGGCTTCATGCACCTGGCCGCGGCCTTGGTGGCCAGGATCCGCGGGATGTCCTTGTCGAAGTAGATGGTTTTCATGGCGTCCTCCCTAGGTCAGCATATCCTGGAGAATGGACATATAGTCATTGAGGTAGCAGGCGTACTCGGGGCTGCCGATCACCTCGGTGTACCCCTGCTCCACGCCGGCGACGAACTCGCACTCCTTGCCCAGCACCTTCAGCGCCCCCTCCACCGACGGGAAGCGGAACAGCACGAAGGGCGTCCGCCGGGTGTAGACCCCGTGGCCCGACTTGGACTGGCCGGCCTTGATCCGCAGGTAGCAGGCGATGAACTCCGGGTTCCCGTCCTGCTCCACGCGGAACTGGTAGATGCGGTCCGGCTGGCGGCGGCAGAACTCCTGCATGTCCGGGTCGCCCAGCTTGTTGTACTGGCTCAGGGCCCGGGTGATCATATACAGGCTGCACTTGACCTTCAGCGCCTTCTCGGCCGGGGTCTTGAGCTTGTCGTTGGGCTTCGTCATGATCTTCAGGCCCAGCAGCAGCGACAGGACGTTGGGGAGCATCCCCAGCTTCCCGCGGATGGACGGCAGGGCCATGCCGCCCTTGAGCAGGGCGTTCATTTTCGCCACGGCGGAGAAGGTCAGGCTCAGGTCCGGCTTCTCCGCCGGGCCCTGGACGACCGTCACCTGCGGCCCGTCGAAGATCAGGTGGCAGCAGAGCAGCTCGCCGCCGTTCTTCGCGCCGAACTGGACCGTGCCGCGGAATTTCTCAAACTTTCTGTGGAGCTTCGGATCGTCGTCCAGCAGCACCTGCATGGTGGGGAACGCGGCGTTGAGGAACAGCTTCGCCGTCATCAGCTCCTGGGGAGATGCAGACATGGTTCCACCCCCTTACTCGTCGTCCCAGTTCTCGTCGGCCTCGAACTCCATGCCCATCATCTCGCGGACCTTGTCGACGATGCCGTTGGTGTCCAGCCCGTAGTGGGCGTAGAGGTCCTCGGCGTAGCCGATGGTGGCGAAGGTGTCCTGGATGCCGTGTTTCTTGAACACGCAGCCCTTGCCCGACTCGGCGATGACGCTGCCCACGGCGTCGCCCAGGCCGCCGACGGTGTTGTGCTCCTCGATGGTGAGGATGCGGCGGGTGTCGGTGACGGCCTTCAGGATGGCCTCCCGGTCCAGCGGCTTGAGGGTGTGCATGTTGATGACGCGGACGCTGAGGCCGTCGGTCTCCTGGAGGGTCTTTGCGGCGTTGACGGCCTGGAGCACGGCGATGCCGCAGCAGATGATGGTCAGGTCGGTGCCGTCGCGCATGGTGATGGCCTTGCCGATCTCGTACGTGTAGTCGTCGCTCTCGTAGCACGGCGGCTCAAAGCCGCGGCCGATGCGGATGTAGACGGGGCCGGGGGTGTCGACGCAGGCCTGGACGGCCTTGCTCGTCTCGATGCCGTCGGCCGGGCAGATGACCGTCATGTTGGGGATGGCCCGCATGATGGCGAAGTCCTCGGTGCAGTGGTGGGTGGTGCCGGCGTGGCCGAAGGAGATGCCGGCGTGGGTGGCGATGATCTTCACGGGCAGCTTCTGGTAGGCGATGTCCGTGCGGATCTGCTCGCCGGCGCGCATGCACGCGAAGATGGCCATGGTGGAGGCGAAGGGGATCAGGCCGGCCTTGGCCAGGCCTGCGGCGATGCCGAACATGTTCTGCTCGGCGATGCCCACGTTGTAGAAGCGGTCGGGGAAGGCCTGGGCGAAGTGGACGATGGCCGTGGTCTTGGCCAGGTCCGCCGTCAGGCCGACGATCCGGTCGTTGTGCCTGCCCAGCTCCGCCAGGGTGCGCCCATAGATCTCGCGGGAGGTCATGGTCGCGGCGTCGTAGGCGTTCCAGTTGGTGCCGGTAATGACTGCCATTGCTTATCCCTCCTTCATGATGGACGCCTTGGCCTTGGCGCACAGCTCCGAGTCGGCCGAGGCATAGTGGTAGAGGACGTTGTTCTCCATGAAGTCCACGCCCTTGCCCTTGACGGTGTCCGCCAGGATGACCACCGGCACGTCCTTGGCGTGCCACGCCTGGTCCAGGGCGTCGTCCAGCTGGTCGAAGTCGTGGCCGTTGACCTGCAGGACGTTCCAGCCGAAAGCCTTCCACTTGTCGGCGAAGGGCTCCAGGTTCATGACCTCCTCGGTGCCGCCGTCGATCATGAAGTGGTTCCGGTCGACGATGGCGATGACGTTGTCGGTCTTGAAGCGCGGGCCGGCCATGGCCGCCTCCCAGACGCTGCCCTCGTCGCACTCGCCGTCGCCCAGGAGGCAGACGGTCTTCCAGGACTTCTTCAGCTGCTTGGCGCCCAGGCCCAGGCCGATGGCCATGCTGAGCCCGTGCCCCAGGCTGCCGGCGGAGGCGTCGCAGCCGACGACCTTGTTGCAGTCCGGGTGCATGGCGAAGGGGGATCCGAAATGGTTGAACGTTTTCAGGGTCTCCTCGGGGAAGTAGCCGCGCTTGGCCAGCACCGGAATGTAGCCGGCGGCCGCGTGGCCCTTGGAGAGGATGAACCGGTCGCGGTCCTCCCACTGGGGATTCTTCGGGTCGATGTTCAGGTACTTGAAGTAGAGAATCGTCAGGATGTCCATGCAGCTCAGTGAACCGCCCACGTGGGCTCCGCCGGACCAGGCCATCACGTCGATGACCGTCAGGCGCAGCTCGCGGGCGATGTCCCGAAGCTTCTGCTTCTCGGTTGCCGTCAGTGCCATGCCAGATACCTCCCTGTTCGTCCTAAAATAGAGAGCGGATAGTATTACTCTCTGCTATCCAGCATATACCCATTCGGCAGATTCTGCAAGTCCTTTCGGCCTGTCCGCCGCAATTTTGTAAATAATGCACAATTCTCTCCCACACTTTTCCGGCATTCGCCGCAGACAGCAAAGAAGCCCGGGACGGCAGAGCCGTCCCAGGCTGTCGATGGGGTGGGAATTTACTGCATAAAGGTACCTTCGGTCATCTGATCGATGTACGCCAGGTACTGCTCCTGCACGTCGGCGGGCACCAGGTCGCTGAGGGCGCCGGCGCTGAGGACGCCGTTCTGCAGCGTGCCGTAGATGACCTCGCCGCCGAAGGTGCCAGCCTCCACGGCCTCCATGCACAGGCGCACCAGGGAGGCGTTGTCCGTCACCTGGCTGCCGATGATGCACTCGTTCTGGCCCAGCAGGTCCGAGGGCTGGGCGATGTCGTAGATGGTCACGGAGCCGTTGGCGGCGTTGGCCTCGTCGATGGCCTGGCGGGCGCCGGAGTCGACGGCGGAGGCGTCGCCGAAGAACACGTCGGCCCCCTGGTCGATCATGGCGTTGGCGAACTCAATGCCCAGGTCGGTGGCCGAGAAGGAGTTGGTGTAGACGATGTCCAGGGTCGTCACCGTCTTGCCGGCCTGCTCGCCCACGTAGGCGGCGGCCTCCTGGTAGCCGGCGTACTTGCCCTGGGTGGTGTCCAGCTCCATGCCGCCG
>CAJFNY010000030.1 GCA_904395865.1 uncultured Oscillospiraceae bacterium | reverse complement strand
GCGCGAGGCGGGACTTGAACCCGCACGTGCGTAATGCACACTAGAACCTGAATCTAGCGAGTCTGCCAATTCCACCACTCGCGCATGGATGAAAGGCTGCGGTCTCGTCGACTGCTCCGATATCTTACCACATGGGTGCGGGAAAGTCAAGCGCTTTTTCCGGAATTTTGCCGGCCGCCGGGCACCTCCGTCCGCTTCCACAGGCGGCGCCGGACCGGCGGCACGACGGTTTGTGGAATCTCACCAATGGATTTCCGCCGCGCCCTGTGGTACAATCGCCTTATCTGAGGAAGGAGTGTCCCGCCCATGGCCCGCAGTTCCCGCACAACTGCATCCAGCTTCTCCTTTACCGGCAGCTTTACCTTTTTCTTTGAAGGTAAGGCTTTTCCCGGTTTCGCTGGATAGGGGCACCACCCCGGACGGATTGCATCGGCAATGCCCGCAGCTGAAACCGGCTGCGGGCTTTTTTTGTAACGATTCGGAGGGAAGCAGTTATGATCGTCATTCTCAAGAAGGACCCGGACCAGCAGCAGCTCCAGCACTTCCGCCAGTGGCTCGAGGCCCGCAACGTCTCCATCCACCCCACCGTCGGCCTCAACCAGACCATCTGGGGCCTCGTGGGCGACACGTCCCACCTGGACATCAACCTGATCGCCGCGCTGGACGTGGTGGACGACGTCAAGCGCGTCCAGGAGCCGTACAAGAACGCCAACCGCAAGTTCCACCCGGCCGACACCGTCATCCGCGTGGGCGATGTGGAGATCGGCGGCGGCACCGTGACGCTGATCGCCGGTCCCTGCTCCGTGGAGAACGAGGAGCAGATCTGCCAGGTGGCCCTGCAGGTCAAGGCCGCCGGCGCCCACATGCTCCGCGGCGGCGCCTTCAAGCCGCGCACCTCGCCCTACTCCTTCCAGGGCCTCCGGGCCGAGGGCATCCGTCTGCTGTCCCTGGCCAAGCAGGTCAGCGGCCTGCCCATCGTCACGGAGATCATGGACGCCTCCCAGCTGGACTGCTTCGACGACGTGGACGTGATCCAGGTGGGCGCCCGGAACATGCAGAACTTCGAGCTGCTGAAGGTCCTGGGCGAGCTGCGCAAGCCGATCCTCCTCAAGCGCGGCCTGTCGGCCACGTACGAGGAGCTGCTCATGAGCGCCGAGTACATCATGGCCGGCGGCAACGAGAACGTGATCCTCTGCGAGCGCGGCATCCGCACGTACGAGACGTACACCCGCAACACCCTGGATATCACGGCCATCCCGGTGCTCAAGCAGCTGTCGCACCTGCCGGTGCTGGTGGACCCGAGCCACGCGGCCGGGCGGTACAAGCTGGTGCCGCCCCTGGCCCGGGCGGCCATCGCCGCCGGGGCCGACGGGCTGCTGATCGAGGTGCACAACGACCCGGAGCACGCCCTGTCGGACGGCCCCCAGTCCCTGCGGCCCGAGGCCTTCGACCGGCTGGCCGGGGAGCTGCGCGGCATGGCCGGCCTGCTGGGCCGGAAGCCCCAGCCCGGCGAGGCCGCCGAGGCGCCGGCCGCCGGCTGAGCCGGAAGCGCAGAAGCGCCCGGCCCGCGGATGCGGGCCGGGCGTCATGCCGCCCATCGGGCAGCTGCCGTCATTCAATGGCCACCGAGATGCCGACGGCCAGGGCGCCGTAGCCGATGTGGCAGGCGACGCTCAGGGGCAGCGGCGCCACGTCGATGCCCCTGCCCGGGAAGGCCTCGGCCAGCTCGTCCCGCCAGTCCATGGCCTCCTCCCGATTCCCGGAGTAGGCCAGCTCCAGCTTCAGCGTCCCGTCGGCCCACTGGGTGGGGAAACGGCCGGCGATGTCCTTCCGCACGGCCTCGATCATGGTCCGGCGGGCCGCCTTCTTGCCGCGGACCTTGGCGTACGCGTCCAGCTTCTCGCCCTGGATCGTCAGCACCGGCTTCAGGTTCAGCACCGTGCCGATGGCCGCGGCCGCCGGCGTGATGCGCCCGCCCTTTTTCAGGTACTTCAGCGTCTCCAGGCTGATGTAGATGCTCGACTCGAACCGCCGCGCCTCCAGGATCCCGCGGATCTCCGCGGCGCTCCGCCCCTGGTCCCGCAGGGTCATGGCGTCCAGCACCGACTGGCGCAGCGTCACGGAGATGCGCTGGTTGTTCACCACCTCGACCCGGCCCTCGTAGCCCTCCTCCGCCAGCATCCGCGCCGACTGGCAGGAGCTGCTCAGCCCGCTGGACATGGGGATGTGGACGATCTCGTCGTGGTCCCGGAGCAGCCGGTCCCACAGGTCGGTCACGTCGCCCGGCGCCGGCTGGGAGGTGGAGATGTCGGCCTCGGACTCCAGACGGCGGTAGAACTCCTCCTGGCGGATGGTGATCTCCTCGAAGTACAGCTCGCCGTCAATGTAAAACGGCATCGGCAGCACGGAGATGCCCAGCTCCCGGGCCTCCGCCTGGGTGATGCCGCTGTTGCTGTCGGTGACGATCGCGATTCGTTTCATAGCTGGCGGTAGTCCTTTCCTGCAAAGTCATGCAGAGAATAGTATAGCGTCTCCCGGCGGAAAAAGCAATGGACAGCTCGCAGGCCCCGTCAGCCCGCCAGCGGCCCCTTGCACGATCCCTCCCCCTGAAGCACGTCGGAGCAAAGTCCGCTTTGCTCCGACGTTCTTTTTTGCTTTTTGCAAAAAAGAACGCCATCCGCCCGCTCCCTTGCTCCTCCTTCCAAAATTGAACCCACTTCGTTGGGCTTCAATTTTGTTTTGCTTGAATGCTTAAGTGCAAATGCCATAAGAACACTCACACCATTCAGAGGGAGGGATTTTCCGGCGGTCTGCGGCCGGGCGCGCGCTTACGCGTCCCGGGTGCTGCCGGCCCGGTAGACGACGCCGGCGCTGCGCTGGGACTTGACGGCCGCCAGCGTCGTGGGGATGGCGCCCAGGAGGACGAAGGCGTACAGCATCACCAGGTTCGTCCAGTAGTTGGCGGACTCGATGGCGCCCAGCTCCCGCAGCAGCGGGATGGCCCGGAAGGCCGTGAAGAAGTCCAGGTCCAGGTCGCGCATGGCGATGATGGCCCAGTCGGCCTGGTCGCCCACGTACGTCATCACCAGCATCAGCGCCAGGCAGATGACGATGCCCTTGCGGCTCATGCGGCCGCTGAAGCGCTCGTAACCCTTGAGGGTGCCCACGGCCATGACGAGGCCTGACAGGGCGGCCACGTAGCCCAGCTGGCTCAGCAGGATGATGCACAGCACGCCCACCAGCGAGCCCAGCACCGCGCCGACGAGGCCGGCCACGACGTTCTCCGGCTTCTGCTCCCGGACGGCGGCCATGCGGGTGTGGTCCTGCTGGATGGCGGTGAAGCAGTCGGGGCACAGGTGGACGTACGAGCCGCCCACGGAGCAGGCGTCGGTCCCGACGGTCCGGCCGCACGACTGGCAGCAGGGGTGGAAGCCGGCGGCGCGCAGGTAGCCGGTCAGGGCCTCCAGCGCCGAGCCCAGGTACTCCTGGAGCCGGTCCATGCGGCCGGAGGGCTTGACGCCCATGGTCAGCAGGCTGCCCTGCTGGGTCAGGGACTGGACGGCGGGCTTGTGCTCCCGGCGGAACTGCCTGCCCTCCTCCCGGCTCATGGGCGACCCGGCCCGCACGGCCGAAATGGTGACGACGAGGCTGTAGGGGTAGCTCTCGTTGGGCGCCAGGATGGCCACGGGGTACGTGCCCCACGTGCCGTACAGGGCGCCGCCGACCTCGTCCAGCCGCAGCCCCAGCCCCTGGGCCAGGTGCTGGTAATTGGAGCGTACTTTCTGATTCATTGGATTTCCTCCCTCTCGGATGGTTCTCTCTCCATACGCCGCCCCCCGCCGCACGGGGGCCGCGCCGTTTTCAGTGTACCATCTCCATGTAAAATCCGCAAGCCTGAAACGGACGGGGACGGCCGACGGCGCAGGCGTTGCGCCGGGGCGGAGGGTGTGGTATGCTGGGGGCGGCCAGTTTTGTTTCAGTTTCGAATTGGAGCATACACTCGTGGTGAGGTGAAGAGGATGTTTCAGATCCTGGTGGCGGAGGACGACAGGCACACCCGCAGGCTGCTGCAGGCCGTCCTGCAGGACGCCGGATACCGGGTGGTGACGGCCGGAGACGGTGCCGAGGCGCTGGAGGTGCTGGACCGGCAGCACGTGGACCTGGTGGTGCTCGACGTCATGATGCCCCGGATGGACGGGTATGCGTTCACGGAGACGCTCCGCGCCTGCAACAACAATCTCCCGATCCTGATGGTCTCCGCCAAGCAGCACCCGACGGACAAGAAGCACGGCTTCCTGGTGGGGACGGACGACTACATGACGAAGCCCATCGACGAGGAGGAGATGCTGCTGCGCATCCGGGCGCTGCTGCGCCGCGCGCAGATCGTCAGCGAGCGGCGGATCGTCCTGGGGGACGTGGTCCTGGACTACGACTCCCTGTCGGTGCGCCGGGGCGAGACGGTCCAGGTGCTGCCGCAGAAGGAGTTCTTCCTGCTGTACAAGCTGCTGAGCTACCCCGGGAAGATCTTTACCCGCATCCAGCTGATGGACGAGATCTGGGGCGCCGACTCCGACACCGGCTGGGAAACCGTGACCGTCCACGTGGGGCGGCTCCGGAAACGGTTCCAGGACTGGCCGGAGTTTGAGATCGTGTCCGTGCGCGGACTGGGCTACAAGGCGGTGAGAAAGATTTGAAGGGAAAACCGGAACGGAAGCGCGGCTCCCTGTCGCTGTTCTACTTTGCCATCGTGTTCTGCAGCCAGCTGCTGGCCGTGCTGGCGGCCAGCGCGCTGACGTATCTGCTGGCCTGGCTGGGCGCGCTGACGCCCTTCGGCATCGCCCGGGAGAGCAGCATCGTGCTGCTGTTCGTGGTGGTGCTCAGCGCGGTGGTCTGCGTGGCCATCACGTGGCTGACGAAGCGGATCATCCTGAAGCCCTTCCACCGGCTCATCCGCAACATGGACCGGCTGGCCCGGGGCGACTTCCGGGTCCGGCTGGAGTTCGGGCGGCCCGCGTCCAGGATCCCGGCGCTGGCGGAGGTGGCCGACAGCTTCAACATCATGGCCCGGGAGCTGGGGAACACCGAGATGCTCCGGGAGGACTTCATCAACCACTTCTCCCACGAGTTCAAGACGCCCATCGTCTCCATCGCCGGCTTCGCCAAGCTGCTGCGGCGGGGCAACGTGACGGCGGCGCAGGAGGCGGAATACCTGGCCATCATCGAGGAGGAGTCCCTGCGCCTGGCGACCATGGCCACCAACGTGCTGGAGCTGACGAAGCTGGAGAACCAGGCGATCCTGTCCGACGTGGCGGCGTACAACGTGTCCGAGCAGATCCGGGCCTGCGTGCTGCTGCTGGAGGACCGGTGGACGCGGAAGCAGCTGGACCTGGACCTGGAATTCCGCGAGCACACGATCTGCGCCAACGAGGAGCTGATGAAGCACGTCTGGATCAACCTGCTGGACAACGCCATCAAGTTCTCCCCGCCCACGGGCGAGATCGTCGTGCGGATGGAGGAGCGGGGGCAGGCACTCCGGGTCTCCATCACCAACTTCGGCGCCGAGATCCCGCCGGAGCAGCAGGAGCGGATCTTCGGCAAGTTCTATCAGACGGACGCCTCCCACGCCTCGGCGGGGAACGGCCTGGGCCTGGCCATCGTGAAGCGGGTGGTGGAGCTGCACCGCGGCACGGTTACAGCGGCCAGCCGGGATGGGGCGACCACGTTCACGGTGGAGCTCCCGCGGGAGGCGGCGCCGTAGACGGCAGCAGCAGAAGTACGAAACCGGCCATGAGGCCGGTTTCGTCAGACTGTCGAAAAACCGTACCAGCCGAAGGACCCGGAGGGAGGGAAAGTGTGAAAGGCTGCTCCGCAGAGCGTGCCGAAGCGCAACCGCCCGCTGCGCGGGCGGCACTTGGCGCAGAGGCGGAACCGTCAGGGTTCCCTTTCGCGTTCAATCAAACCCGAATTTGCAACGTTTGGAAGTTGCAAATTCGCAGGCAGCTTGTCAAAAAATTCTCATCAGAGACTCTTTTGACAAGCTGACGAAACCGGCCATGAGGCCGGTTTCGTTTCAGTTTAGAATCCTTTTATAGAGTATGGCGTGGCAGCACGGCCGGGCCGGGCTGCGGAAGGGAGGCGCGCCCATGGAACGGCGGACACTTGCACAGACGCTTTCCCGGCTCTGCTACCGGGCGCTCCGGCAGGCCGTCCGGCTCTGCTACCCGACCATCACACTGGAGGGCGTGGAGAATCTGCCCCCCGGGGCCTGCATCCTGGCGGGCAACCACTGCCAGCTGCACGGGCCGATCATCGCCGAGCTGTACGTCCCCGGGAAGCGGGCCATCTGGTGCAGCGCCGAGATGATGCACCTGCGGGAGGTGCCCGCCTACGCCTACCGGGACTTCTGGCGCGGGAAGCCGCGGCGGAGCCGCTGGCTCTACCGGCTGCTCTCGTACGGGATCGCGCCGCTGTCGGTCTGCATCTTCAACAACGCCCACACGATCGCGGTCCGGCGGGACGGGGAGGTCCTCGCCACCTTCCGGCAGACGCTGGAGCGGCTGGACGAGGGCTGCCGCGTCGTCATCTTCCCGGAGGGTCCGGAGCCGCACAACGCCATCGTCAACCGCTTCCAGGAGGGCTTTGCCGACCTGGCGCGGCTGTACCGGAAGCGCACCGGCGACCCGCTGCCGTTCGTCCCCATGTACGTGGCGCCGCGCCTGCGGAAGGTGTACTTCGGGAAGCCGGTTTTCCTGGACCCGGCGCTGCCGAGGGAGGAGGCCCGGAGCCGGCTCTGCGCGCAGCTGATGGACGCCGTCACGGAGATTGCCGTCGGCCTGCCGCGCCACACGGTGATTCCCTACGCCAACGTCCCGAAGAACGCCTATCCCACCAACGTCCCCTGCGAGGCAGAGCAAGCCCATGAAAAAGCCAGTCGTTGATTACCGAAAATTCCGCCTGTCCAAGCTCCATGATCCGGAGTTCTCCCACCTGAAGCTGCTGCTGGGCTGGGTGCTCTACTTCCTCTCGTACTTCCTGACGGAGCGTCTGATCCCGCCGGAGCGGTGCCACGTGGTGCACTGTGCCCTGGACGACCGGATTCCCTTCTGTGAATACTTCGTCATCCCGTACGTGTTCTGGTACCTCCTGATCGTCGGCTCGCTGCTGTACTTCCTGCTGTACAGCGTGGAGAGCTTCAAGAACCTCCAGAAGTACATCATCATCACGCAGATCGTCGCCACGGTGATCTACATCGTGTTCCCGAGCCGGCAGGACCTGCGGCCGGAGACCTTCGCCTCGGACAACGTCTTTACGCAGCTGGTGGGCTTCCTCTACGCCATGGACACGAACACGAACGTCTGCCCCTCCCTGCACTGTGCCTACTCCATCGGGATCGCGTCCGTCTGGCTGAAGGAGCGGGGCGTGCCGCGGGGCATCAAGGCGGCGATCACGGCCGCGTGCGTCGTCATCTGCATGTCCACCGCGTTCATCAAGCAGCACTCGGTGCTGGACTTCGTCGCGGCCCTGCCGGTCTGCCTGCTGGCGGAGCTGCTGCTCTTCGGGAAGTCGCACTACTTCCGGCGGCGGAAAGCGGGCGCACCGTCCCGGTGAGGCCGGCGCGCCCGGACCGGAAACCATACAAAGGAGAGAGAATCGGATGAGAAGATTTGGCGACCGGCGGGACGGCACGCTCCTGCGGGACATCGACTCCATGCACCTGTTCATGCCGCTGATGTATCCCAACCGCTGCGACAACGAGGCGTTCATCGCCGAGCGGATCTGCCTGACGAACGTGGACCGGTATCTGGAGCAGAAAAACGCCGGAGATCCGGCGTACCGGTACAACCTGTTCCAGGTCATGGTGACGGCGCTGCTGAAGACGATCACCCTGCGGCCGAAGATGAACTACTTCATCGCCAACCAGTCCATGTACCGGCGGAACGAGGTCACGGCGGCGTTCACCATCAAGAAGATCTTCTCCGACGGCGGCGGGGAGGCCCTGGCCTTCCTCCACGCCAGGCCGGACGACACCATCGACACGATCCACGACGAGATCTACCGGCAGGTTTCGTACTGCCGCAGCGACCGCAAGGACGCCTCCACGGCCGGCATGGACATGGTGCAGAAGGTGCCGCGCTTTCTGCTCAAGCCCATCGGCTTCGCGGCCCGCTTCCTGGACCGGCACGGCTGGATGCCGAAGTCGATCATCGCCACGGACCCGTACCAGGCGTCGGTGGTGCTGACGAACCTCGGCTCCATCCGGCTCCACGCCGGCTACCACCACCTGACCAACTGGGGCACCAACTCGGTGTTCTGCGTCATCGGCGAGCGGAAGCTGCGCCCGTTCACCGACGACGACGGGACGGTGCGGATGCTCAGCAGTGTCGACCTGGGCCTGACCATCGACGAGCGGCTGGCCGACGGCTACTACTACTCCAGGACCGTCCAGCTCCTCCGCAGGCTGCTGGAGGAGCCGGAGCTGCTGGACCGGCCGCTGAGCGAGGCGGTGGAGTACTGAGCCGGCCGCGTCCGGCAAAAAGACGGGGACCTCCGGCCGGATGGCCGGAGGTCCCTGCTTTTCAGGTTCAGGCGGCGGCTCCGCCGCCGGCGCAGAGGTCGCGGAGCACGGCCCCGATGTCGCCGGTCACGCAGATGGCACGCGGCCGGATGTCCTCCGGCACGCAGGCGGGCGCCTGGTTGACGCAGGCGTACGCGGCGGCCCGGTTCCCGGCCGTCATGCGCCAGAAGGGGTACTTGATGATGGCCGGGGTGTTGCCCCCGACGCCCAGCTCCAGGAACAGGACGCGCCGGCCGCGGTGCCGCCGCAGGAAGTCCTCGTACCGCCGGGCGGCGGCGTACCAGCCCGCGTCCTGGACGAACGTGGCGTCGCACCGGAGGTTCATGGCCATGGGCCGGCCGCACTTCGGGCAGTACGGCACCAGCCCGGACGGCACCCGCATGTCCCGCTGCTCTGCGAACATCCGGCGGACGGTCTCCTCGTTGTCGTACGTCGCCTGGTGGCACGGCCCGGAGCACTGCCACAGGCCGTAGTCCCCCTGGGTGTAGAACAGCCGCTCCCGGTCGAAGCCCGCCAGCTGGAACTGGTGGTCCACGTTGGTGGTGAGGACGAAGCAGTCCCGGCCCTCCAGGAGCCGCCGCAGATCGTCGTACGCCGGCTCCGGCGCCCGCACGTACCGGTTGATGACGATCTGCCGGCTCCACCAGGCCCAGTGCTCCTCCAGGCTGCCGAACGGATAGAAGCCGCCGGAGTACATGTCCCGGATGGCGTACTTCTCCTGAAAATCGCGGAAGTACCGCTCGAACCGCTCCCCCGCGTACGTCAGCCCCGCCGAGGCGGACAGGCCGGAGCCCGCCCCGACGACCACCGCGTCGGCGGCGGCCAGGGCTTCCCGCAGCCGGTCAACGGGGCTGGAGGAGACGGCGGTAGATGCCTTCGTCGATGTCCTGGAAAACATTGAAAATCACCCTCCCGATGGATGTCGTCGTTCCGTCCAGGAATTCCTTCACGGCCGCCACGGCGATTTCGGCGGCCTCCCGGTTGGGGAAGTGGAACTCGCCGGTGGAGATGCAGCAGAAGGCGACGGTGTGCAGCCCGTGCGCCGCCGCCAGCTCCAGGCAGGCGCGGTAGCAGGACGCCAGGTCCCGGCGGTCCTGCTGCGTCACGCGCCCCCGGACGACGGGGCCCACCGTGTGGAGCACGTACCGGGCCGGGAGGTTGTAGCCCTCCGTCAGCCTGGCCCGGCCGCTGGGCTCCGGGTGCCCCTGGGCCGCCATGAGCCGGCTGCATGCGTCCCGGAGCTGGAGCCCCGCCGCCGAGTGGATGGCGTTGTCGATGCAGCCGTG
>CAJFNY010000029.1 GCA_904395865.1 uncultured Oscillospiraceae bacterium | reverse complement strand
TTGGTGTGTGGTAACTCAACTTTAACCGATGAGGCCGTATCCTTCATCCTTTTTCTTCATTTGTCCAAGATGTATTGTAGTCCTACAACCCGGACGAAAAACTGCATGAATAGCGCTTGTATATTCATGCAGAATGTGTTACACTGTATTTTGCGGCGCAGTATCCTAGTCAGCGCCCGCCGGTACCTGAAGAAGGGCCTAAAAATCCTTAAAAGGGCATATCGATGAAGTCCCTGGTGCCTGCTTTTTACGCCCAGTTTAGGGTGGGTGCTGGGGGTTAAGGCTTCCGGGCGCGCCCCAATGGCATGGGGCACCCGACCCGGCTGCCGTGGAGACCTGAATTTGTGGACGGCCGCGCGCCTTCCGGCCCGGACCGTCTACGACTCAGGGAGAACCTGCATTGCGGTGGTCAAACGCTGTGTGCAGTGTAGCCTGCCTTGCGTGAATGGGGAGGACAGGGGAGCGACGCACTTCCTCCATGGCCATGGAGGTGTGTGCGATTGCCTCTCGAAACCCCATTTGCAAAAGAGGATAGGGGCTGGCGGGCCTGTCGTGGAAAACACCTAGGCTGTCCTGAAGGGCAGGCAGGGGATTGCAGTGCGGACTGAGTGGCAATCGGGTACGGGCTCCGGCAACGGGCCCGCTGGGGCATCAAAGGGAAACCGCCGTTCCGGCAACGGACGGCTGCCTCTGGGGAAATCCAACCCGACCTAAGCCGTAAGATTTACCCTGCCTGCCGCCGCATCTTATCAGTTTGGAGGAAACCTTGAAAGATCCTGAGAAAGCCGCCAGCTCCCGGAAGCAGCGGCGGAGCTCCCGCAGCCGCGTGGATGTTCGGTGGGTTACGACGGTCTTCGTTGCAACCATCCTGATCTCCGGCTGCTTTTCCTTTTTCTCCGACCTGCTGCTGAACCGGGTGCAGCTGGCCGCTGCCTTCGCGGTGCTGTTTCTGATCGTCCTGATCGGCATCCTGTTCGACATCGTCGGCGTAGCCGTGACGACGGCCGACGAGAAGCCGTTCCACTCCATGGCCGCCCGCAACCTCCCGGAGGCCCGGGAGGCCATTCGCCTGATCCGCAACGCCAACCGGGTTTCGTCGTTCTGCAACGATGTGGTGGGCGACATCTGCGGCGTCGTCTCCGGCTCGGCTTCGGCCATCATCGCAGCCCAGGCCGTCGTCAATTTTACGCCCACAGCGGCAACCTTCTTCCGCCTGTTCATGTCGGCCCTGGTCTCCGCCGTGACGGTGGGCGGCAAGGCGGTGGGAAAAACCTTCGCCATCAATGCGAGCACGCCCATCGTGCACTTTGCCGCGCGGCTGATTTATCGGTTCCGCTATTTTTCCAAATGGCTGCGGGCGCTTTTCCGCGGAAAAGCAGCCCGATGACAGATTGGTTGTGACAATTTGGCAATCTTAGATACAATCCGCACCCGGGAGGATCTCCTCCGGCTGGACGGCAGGCAGCTGTGTCAGCTCTGTGAGGAAATCCGCGCGTTTCTGGTGGAGCATATTTCACAGACGGGCGGTCACCTGGCCTCCAATCTGGGTGTCGTGGAGCTGACGGTGGCGCTGCAGCTGGTGTTCGATACGTCCGTGGACCGTCTGGTGTTCGACGTGGGCCACCAGGCCTACGTCCATAAAATCCTCACCGGGCGAATGGCGCAGTTCTCCGGCCTGCGGACGTACGGCGGCATCGCCGGCTTTCCGAAGCCCTCGGAGAGCTGCCACGATGCATTCATCGCAGGCCACGCCTCCAACGCCGTCTCGGTGGCGCTGGGCATGGCCCGCGCCAGAACGCTCCAGGGCGGGCAGTACCAGGTGGCAGCGCTGCTGGGCGACGGCGCCATGACCGGCGGACTGGCCTACGAGGGCCTCAACGATGCCGGCGCCAGCGGGGAGCCGCTGATCGTCATCCTCAACGACAACGGGATGTCCATCACGCCCAACGTGGGCGGCATCTCCCGCCATCTGAAGCTGATCCGCACGAAGCCGGGGTATTTCGGGATTAAGATGGCGTATCGCCGTTTTACCCGCGCCGTTCCCGGCGGGCGCCTGCTCTACGGAGCGACTCATCGGCTCAAGGCCTTTCTCAAGCGCCACCTGGTGGGCATCACGCTGTTTGAGGAGATGGGCTTTTCGTACATCGGTCCCGTGGACGGACGCGATATCCGCCGTCTGACGGAGCTTCTGCGCTACGCGAAGGAGCTGAGATGCCCGGTGCTGCTCCATGTGATTACGAAAAAGGGCTGCGGATACCGCCCTGCCGAGGAGAACCCTGACCGGTTCCACGGCGTCGGTGCCTTTGACCGCGCATCCGGCACCACTGAGCCGGCGCAGCGCATCACCTTTTCCGACTCCTTCGGGGAAACCATGCTGGAGCTGGCCGGGCAGGATCCGCGTGTCTGTGCCGTTACTGCGGCCATGCAGCCCGGCACGGGCCTGGATCGCTTTGCCGACCGATACCCGGACCGGCTCTTCGACGTCGGCATTGCCGAGGGCCACGCCGTGGCCATGGCCGCCGGACTGGCGAAGCAGGGGCTTCTGCCGGTGGTGGCTATCTACTCCACCTTCCTGCAGCGGGCGTACGATATGCTGCTCCACGACGTGGGTCTGCTCCGGCTGCACGTGGTCTTTGCCGTGGATCGGGCCGGCCTGGTGGGAGAGGACGGGGAGACGCACCACGGCGTGTTCGACGTGGCGTACCTGCGGCAGGTCCCCGGCCTGCAGCTGTACTGTCCGGCCAACCAGGCGGAGCTTCGGCTGCTGCTGCGGAAGGCCGTACTGGAGCTGGACGGCCCGGTGGCCATCCGCTATCCCCGCGGCGGCGACGGCTTCCTCAAGTCCGTCTGCTTCCAGCCGGTGCTGCGGGAAGGCCACGACGTGACGCTGGTGGCCTACGGCACGATGATCAACCCGATGCTGGAGGCCGCGGTGGCACTGAAGCAGCAGGGAATTCACGCGGAGGTGCTCAAGCTGACACGCCTCAAGCCGTTGGAGCCGGAGGCCGTGCTCGCATCGGTCCGCAAGACCGGCCGCCTCTTCGTGGCGGAGGAGGTGGCCGATGCCGGCTGCATCGCCGACGTACTCTTTTCCGCCGTCGCCGCGGCAGGCGTGCGCGCTGTGGTGGGAAAACGCAATCTGGGAGACCGGTACATTCCCCACGGCTCCGTGCAGAAGCTGCGCGAGCTCTGCGGTCTGGACACGAACGGTCTGCTGGCAGGGATCCGGGAGGTACTGGCAAATGAAGCATAAGGAACGGCTCGATGTGCTGCTGACGCAGCGCGGCCTGGCTGAAAGCCGCAGCAAGGCCCAGGCCGTCATCATGAGCGGCCTCGTCTACGTGGACGGCCAGAAGGCCGACAAGCCCGGCATGGCGTATGAGGATACTGCCCAGATCGAAGTCCGCGGCGCTGCCTGCCCCTACGTCAGCCGCGGCGGTCTGAAGCTGGAAAAGGCGTTGCGGGACTTCGGTGTTGCACCAAAGGGCTGGGTCTGCAGCGACTCGGGGGCTTCCACCGGCGGCTTTACGGACTGTCTGCTGCAGCAGGGGGCGGCCAAGGTATTTGCCATCGACGTGGGCTACGGCCAGCTGGCCTGGAAGCTCCGTCAGGACCCGCGGGTCGTCTGCATGGAGCGGACGAACATCCGGTACGTGACGCCTGCGGATTTGGGAGAGCCGCTGGATCTTTCCGTGGTGGACGTGTCGTTCATCTCGCTGAAGCTGGTGCTTCCGGTGCTGCAGCGGCTGCTCAAGCCGACGGGGCAGATCCTCTGCCTCATCAAGCCGCAGTTCGAGGCAGGCCGCGAGAAAGTCGGCAAGAAGGGCGTCGTCCGCGATCCGGCGACGCATCTGGAAGTGCTCACACAGTTCACGGAGCTGGCGGACGCGCTGCAGATGACCATCTGCAATCTGACGTACTCGCCGGTCCGCGGGCCGGAGGGAAATATCGAGTTTCTTGGCCATCTGTCCATGGCGCCGGCGGAACCGCACGTGCCGGACCTTGCGGCGCTGGTGGCCGAGGCTCATGAGAATCTGAAGGGACAAGCCGTATGAAAGTTGTCATGACCCCAAACCCGTACCGGGACCGGAACTTCAAATACGTGGAGCAGGCAGAGCAGATTCTCCGCGCCGCCGGCGTGGAGACCCGGCTGTGCCTGCCCTTCGGCGTGGACAAGAGCTTCCCGCTGCCGCCGGACAAGGTGTTCCACAACCTCAGCGAAGAGATCAAGGGCGCCGACATGCTGATCTGCTTCGGCGGGGACGGGACGATCCTTCACGCCTCCAAGACGGCTACCTTCCATAACATTCCGGTCCTGGGCGTCAACATCGGCACCATGGGCTTCATGGCCGAGCTGGAGGCCAGTGAGCTGGATCTGCTGGCCCGCCTGGCCACCGGGCAGTATTCCGTGGAAAGGCGGATGATGCTGGCCGTGGACGTCCAGCGGGAGGGACAGATCATCTACAATGATACGGCGCTCAACGACATCGCCATCACCAAGGGCGCCGTTGCCCGCGTCATTCAGATGGACGTTCTCTGTGACGGCGTCCTTGCGTACAACTTCGCCGGGGACGGTGTCCTTGTCAGCACGCCCACCGGCTCCACGGCCTATTCCATGTCGGCCGGCGGCCCGCTGGTGGAGCCCACGGCCCGCAACATCATCATCACCCCCATCTGCGCGCACACGGTACAGGCCAGGCCCTTCGTGACGGCCAAGGATCGGGAAATCACCGTCCGCATCGGCAAGACCGGACGGAAGAACGCGTTTCTGTCCACCGACGGCGGGCGGGCCGTCCGGCTGAATCTGGGCGATGTGGTGCGTGTCCGGCGCTCCCGCCATGAGACGCGGCTGGTGCGCCTGAAGCGGACGAGCTTCTTTGAGATCATCAACAACAAGTTCTTCGACAGGCGAGGTGCAGAATGAAGACGCAGAGACAGGCGAAGATCATGGAAATCATCGCATCCCAGAACATCGAGACCCAGGAGCAGCTGCTGGAGGCGCTGCAGCGCAATGGCTACCAGAGCACCCAGGCAACCATTTCCCGGGACATCAAGGAGCTGCGGATCGTCAAGGAGCTGACCCCCATGGGCAGCTATCGCTACACGGCGGCCGCTGCTGAGAAAACCGGTACCTTTTCCAGCCGTCTCAACACCATTTTCCGCGAATGCGTGACCCACTACGACTATGCGCAGAACCTGGTGGTGATCAAGACGATGCCCGGCCTGGCCAATGCGGCAGGCGCTGCCATCGACGCCATGAACATGTCCGTCATTCTCGGCACCCTTGCCGGAGACGACACGCTGTTCGTGGTCATGCGGGACACCTCTGCTGCCTCTGCCTTCTGCGCCGAAATCAAAAAGCTTCTGGAGTGACGGAGGGATTCCATGCTGTCCGTGCTGCACATTGAAAATGTCGCTGTGATCGAACGGGCCGACATCGTATTCGATGCCGGCTTCAACGTCATGACCGGCGAGACCGGCGCCGGCAAGTCCATCGTCATCGACTCCATCGGCGCCATACTGGGCGAGCGTGCCTACCGCGACGTGATCCGTACCGGCTGCGACAAGGCGTTCGTCAGCGCGGTGTTCACCGGCATTCCGGAGCTCCCCTGGTTTGCCGAGAATCGGGTGGAGTACGATCCAGATGAGCTGATGGTCCAGCGTGAGATCTTCCTGGACGGAAAGAACGTCTGCCGCGTCAACGGGCGGCCGGTGACGGTGGCCACCCTGAAAAAGCTCGGCCTGCAGCTGATCAATATCCACGGCCAGCACGACTCCCAGCAGCTGTTCGACGAGAGCAGCCATCTGCAGTATCTCGATCTGTTCGCCCGGGACGCCGCGGAGCTGGCAGCGTATCAGGCGGCGTTTCAGGTGGTTCTGCAGACCCGCGGCGAAATGGAGCGGCTCTCCATGGATGAGGGCGAGAAGCTGCGGCGGGTGGAGACGCTGCAGTACCAGATCCGTGAGCTGGAAAAGGCCGACCTGAAGCCCGGCGAGGACGAACAGCTGGAGGCCCGGCGGAAGCGGCTGCAGAACGGCGAGAAGATGAAGTCCGGCCTCTGCACTGCCGTAGATGCCCTGTATGGCGGTGAGGACAGCGACGGTGCCTGCAGTCTCCTGCAGGCGGCAGAGCGCGCCGTATCATCCCTCTGCCGGTTCGATGAAAGTCTGGAGCCGTATCGGGTCCGCCTCAGCGATGCGGCGTACTCCCTGCAGGACCTGACCGAGGAGCTGCGGGCGCTGCGGGATGATCTGTCCTTCTCCGAGGAGGAGCTGGAGGCTCTGGAGACGCGCCTGGACACCATTCACAAGCTGCGCCGGAAGTACGGTGCCACCTGCGCCGATATGCTGGAATACCTGGATCGCTGCCGCGGCGAGCTGGAGGAGATCACCTTCTCCGACGAAAAGCTGGAGCAGCTGCGCGCCCAGCTGGACCGGCAGGAGGCCGCTGCCCGGGAGGCCGGCCTCGCATTGCGGGCGGTGCGCATGAAAGCCGCCGAACGGCTGGCGGCGCGGATCCGTTCGGAGCTGACGCAGCTGGACATGCCGAAGGTGCAGTTCACGTGCCAGTTCGCCGAGCAGACACTTTCGCCCAACGGCATGGACGAGGTGCGGTTCCTCATGTCCGCAAATGTAGGTGAGGCGCTGAAGCCCATGAGCAAGGTGGCCTCCGGCGGCGAGCTGGCCCGGATCATGCTGGCCATGAAGAACGTTCTGGCCGAGCAGGACCACGTTCCGACGCTGATCTTCGACGAGGTGGACGCCGGCGTCAGCGGCCAGGCGGCGCAGCGGGTCGGCGAGAAGCTGCGGCAGGTGGCCCGGACGAAGCAGATTCTCTGCGTGACCCATCTCGCCCAGATTGCGGCCCTGGCCGACACGCACCTCCACATCACCAAGGCCGAAAAGGACGGACGGACGTACACTTCGGTGACGCCGTTGGATCACGAAGGCCGCAAGCACGAAATCGCCCGGATCATCGGCGGCGCCGTCATCACGGAGACGACGCTGCGAAGTGCGGAGGAGATGCTTCACCATTGACATGCCGACCTTCGTATGGTATCATCAAGACTGATAAATGCGATGAAGGGAAAGAGTAGCGCCGTTTGGCCGGGCCAAGAGAGCCGGTGGTTGGTGAAAACCGGTACCGCAGCGGCGTGAATACCTCCCGGAGCGGCGGCCTGAACCGGCAGTAGGGCCCGACGGGGGCGCCCGTTACAGCGCCGGAGCCATTGGCTCCCTGAGGCCGTGCCCGTGAGGGCCCGGCAAACAGAGGTGGTACCGCGATGTTCGCCCTCTGCTCCTTCGGGGCAGAGGGCGTTATTTGACAAAAAAGGAGCAAGATTGATGAAGATTTATGAAGAGCTGGTGGCGCGGGGGCTCATCGCCCAGGTGACCGATGAAGCGGAAATCCGCGAGATGGTGAACAACGGAAAGGCCACCTTCTATATCGGCTTCGACCCCACGGCCGACAGCCTTCACGTGGGGCACTTCATGGCCCTGTGCCTGATGAAGCGGCTGCAGATGGCCGGCAACCGCCCCATCGCCCTGATCGGCGGCGGCACCGCCATGATCGGCGACCCCTCCGGGCGGACGGACATGCGCTCCATGATGACCCAGGAGACCATCCAGCACAACTGCGACTGCTTCCGGAAGCAGATGGAGCGTTTCATCGAGTTCGGAGAGGGCAAGGCCATGATGGTCAACAACGCCGACTGGCTGCTGAAGCTCAACTATATCGACTTCATCCGCGACATCGGCGCGTGCTTCTCCGTCAACAACATGCTCCGGGCCGAGTGCTTCAAGCAGCGGATGGAGAAGGGCCTGAGCTTCCTGGAGTTCAACTACATGCCCATGCAGTCGTACGACTTCCTGTACCTCTACGAGCACTACGGCTGCAATATGCAGTTCGGCGGCAACGACCAGTGGAGCAACATGCTCGGCGGCACGGAGCTGATCCGCCGGAAGCTGGGCAAAGATGCCCACGCCATGACGATCACGCTGCTGCTCAACTCCGAGGGCAAGAAAATGGGCAAGACGGCCTCCGGCGCCGTCTGGCTGGACCCCAACAAGACGAGTCCCTTCGACTTTTACCAGTACTGGCGGAATGTGGACGACGCCGACGTGCTCAAGTGTATCCGGATGCTCACGTTCCTGCCGCTGGAGCAGGTGGACGAAATGGATCACTGGCAGGGCAGCCAGCTCAACGAAGCCAAGGAGATCCTGGCGTATGAGCTGACGAAGCTGGTGCACGGGGATGCGGAGGCCGAGAAGGCACGCACCGCCGCCCGCGCCCTGTTCTCCGGCGGCGGAGACGACAGCAGCATGCCCACCACCGAACTGACGGCCGACCAGCTGACCGACGGGGCCATCGGCATTCTCAGCCTTCTGACGGCCTGCGGCCTGACGAAGAGCAACGGCGAAGCCCGCCGGCTGGTCCAGCAGGGCGGCGTATTCGTGGACGACGAGAAGGTTGCCGCCATCGACGTCAGCTACACCGCAGAGCAGCTGCGCCAGGGGCTGAAGCTTCGCAAGGGCAAGAAGGTCTACCACCGGGTGGTATTGAAGTGAACGCAGCGGCTTTCACGCCGCAGCTGCTGAGATGAAAAACGGGGCCGCCGCAGGGCGGCCCCGCGCCGTTTAGGGAGGGAAGTATGGCAAGAGAAGTGGACCCGCAGGCCACCGGCCGCGCCGCGGCCTTCGATCTGTGGATGCAGGCGCCCATGCCCATGGTGACGCTGTTCAAGACTCTGGACGTGACGCCGCTGGTTCGGCTGCACCGCAGGCAGGGGGAGGGGTTTCACATGCTGATGTGCTGGTGCATCGGCCGGGCGGCCGCTGCGGAAGCCGATTTTTACCTGCTGCCGGTGGGGGACAGGCTGATGCAGTACGACCGGCTGGCCGTCAATACCGTGGTGACGACCCGAAGCGGCGGGATCCAGACGTGCGACATCCCGGTTTCCGAGCACCTCCCGGACTTCCGGCGGGACTATCTGCGGCTGACGGCCCAGGTGCAGGACAGCGGCGAGCCCTATGAGCTGGGCGACGACTACATGGTCATCGGGACCTCGGCGCTGGCCGGATACGAAATCGACGGCGCTGTGAACATCTACGCCGGAATTTACAACAACCCGTTCCTGATCTGGGGAAAGTACCGGCGGAAGTGGGGCAGGGCGCTGCTGCCGCTCTCCTTCCAGTTCCACCACACGCAGATGGACGGCATGCCTGCGGCCCGTTTTCTGGAGCAGCTGCAGGCAGAGATCCGCCGGGCCGGCAGGCAGGCGTAAGCAAACGGGAGTTCGCGCCAAAGGCGAACTCCCGTTTTTGAAGAGATTGCGTCAGCGGCGGTCGATGTAGCCCTCCGCGCAGAGCAGCTCGGCCAGCAGCACGGCGCCGCCGGCAGCACCGCGGAGCGTGTTGTGGCTCAGGCAGACGAACTTGTAGTCGTACTGGGTATCCGGACGCAGCCGGCCGATGGACACCGCCATGCCATTCTCCAGATTCCGGTCCAGCTTCGTCTGCGGCCGGTCGTTCTCCTCAAAGTAATGGAGGAACTGCTTCGGGGCGGACGGCAGCTTCAGCTCCTGAGCGCGGCCGGAGAAGGCCGCCCAGTCGGCCTTGATCTGCTCCATGGCCGGCTTTTCGCCGGAGAAGCTCATGAAGCAGGCGGCCATGTGGCCGTCGGAGCAGGGGACCCGGAGGCACTGGGCCGTGATGGACGGCCCCTGAGCGTTCTCAATGTGGTCGCCGGCCACGGTGCCCCACAGCTTCAGCGGCTCCTGCTCGGACTTCTCCTCCTCGCCGCCGATGTAGGGGATGACGTTGTCCACCATCTCGGGCCACGTGGCAAAGGTCTTGCCGGCGCCGGAAATGGCCTGGTACGTGCAGACCAGCGCCTTCTCCAGCCCGTACTTGCGCAGCGGATGGAGCGCCGGCACGTAGCTCTGCAGGGAGCAGTTGGACTTGACGGCTACGAAGCCGCGCTTCGTCCCCAGGCGGCGGCGCTGCGCATCGATGATGCGGATATGGTCCGCGTTGATTTCCGGCACCACCATGGGCACGTCCGGCGTCCAGCGGTGGGCGGAGTTGTTGGAGACCACGGGGCACTCGCAGCGGGCGTAGCGCTCTTCCAGCGCGCGGATCTCGTCCTTCTTCATGTCCACCGCGCAGAAAACGAAGTCCACCATCGAGGCGATCTTTTCCACGTCCTCCTCCGCGCTGAGGACGACCATGTCCCGGGCCCATGCCGGAATCTCACGCTCCATGCACCAGCGGGTGCCGACAGCCTCCGCGTACGTTTTGCCGGCGCTGCGGCTGCTGGCCGCCAGAACGACCGTCTCAAACCAGGGATGCTGATCCGTCAGCGTGATGAACCGCTGCCCGACCATACCCGTGGCTCCGATGATGCCAACCTTGTATTTCTCCATCACAGACACTCCTTTATCTGCCGCAGCCTGGATTTTCCGCCGGAATTTCGAGGAAAACGCCAACCTTCGGTTGAATAAAAACACATTTTGCGGTATAATAGCACCTGCCCTTGACGATGGCAGCAGGAGCAGGCCGCATCCGGCGCGCTTTCGCTTCATCTTACCATATCCCCGTCGGGGTGTCAATGTGCGGAATTGCCACTTTTCTTGCCGGGAATCCCGGTATGGAGGACATTATGACGCAAAAAATGAAATCTTTCCTTCGCTGGCTCTCTGTGTGCCTGACCGGCGCACTTTTACTGGGAATCCTTCCGCCCAGGGCCGACGCCGCAGGCACGGAAAACACCATCCGCGTCGGGCTGTACTACGGCAGCAGCGCAATGCCGACGGCCAACCTGGAAAATGAGGTCGGCAGCGGATACCAGTTCGGGACCTTCGGAAGCGACGGAAGCTTCACGGCTTTGGGAAGTACTTCCAACGTCCAGATCACCGTCTGCAAGGATACGAATCTCTACCTCTCCGGCGGCCGGTTCTATGAGACACCGACTGCAGCAGCGTATCAGCTGATCGGCGCGTACCACCTGCAGCTGCCGGAAACGTACGCTACATACGAGGCGGCAGCCGCCGCTGCCCAGGCGTATCCCTACGGCTTCCCGGCGTACGTCGATGGGCGGTACGTGGTACGGTTCGAGTTTTATTCCACCGCGGCCAACGCCGCAGCCGGATACCCGGGATACCAGGTAGTCGGCGGCAGCGAGACGTGCTACACGGTGGTCGACACCAGCACCGGCCAGATCCTCTTTGAATTCGACAACGGCGGCGACTATCTGGGCATCATGCCCCAGAGCAGCGGCGAGGAGGCCCGCACCTGGTTCCGGGGATACCAGTATTATGGCGGCTTCCAGTACATGCGCCGCTCCGGGAACGACCTTTCCGTCATCAATTTCGTCAGCGAGGATCTGTACGTGGCCGGCGTGCTGCCGTATGAATTCGTGGTCAATGATGAGTTGGAATCTCTGAAGGCCGGTGCGGTGGCCATCCGTACGTTTGCCAACGCCTCCACCAAGCACAGCGCCCTGGGCTTCGACGTCTGCAACACCACCGACTGCCAGGTCTACCGCGGCGTCTACACCGGTTCCGGAGCCAGTGACGTGCTCCAGGCAGTGGAGGAGACCAGCGGAGAGTGTGCGTACTACAATGGCGCGCTGATTGAGGCCCTGTACTTCTCCTCCGACGGAGGCGCCACGGAGGACGCCGTCAATGCCTGGGGCTCGGATGTGCCGTATCTCCAGGGAAAGGCAGATCCGTATGAGGCATCCATCTCCTTCAACGGTCAGAGCTGGACGTACACCGTGACCTCAGCAGACCTGCAGGAGCTGCTGGGCTGCGGGCCCGTGACCAGCTTCACGGTTACAGAGCTGACGGAGAACGGCAACGTCAATGAGATCACCATCGTGGACTCCAGCGGACAGGAATACGTCTACCGCGGAGACGATGTCCGAATCCTGCAAAATCTATCGGGTGTGACCTACATGAGCCGGCGTTTTACCGTTACCCCCAATGACGGCCAGTCCGCCGACAGCGGGAGCAGTGGCGGCAGCCTGTCGGTCTACGATGGGGACGTAACGGTCTCTGCCGATTCCGTCACGGTTATCACGGCGGATGGAACCACGACGGTTTCTGCCCCCGTCACTGTTCTGACCGACAGTGGAAGCTACAGCACCGGAAGCGGCACCGCGACCTCGTCCGGCAGCGGAGAGGGCTGGACCATTTCCGGCGGTGGCTACGGGCACAATATCGGCATGAGCCAATGGGGCGCCTACGCCATGGGCCTGCAGGGCTACACCTATCGGGAGATCCTGCAGTTCTACTACACCGGCATCACAATTCAATGAGAAAAAGAGGCATTAAACTTGAAAACCAGTGATTTTTACTACGATCTGCCGCCGGAACTGATTGCCCAGACACCGCTGGCGCGGCGGGACGGCTCCCGGCTGATGACGCTGGACCGTGAAACCGGCGCGGTAAGCCACCGGCATTTCTACGATCTGCCTTCGCTGCTGCGGCCGGGCGACTGCCTGGTGCTCAACGACTCCCGGGTACTGCCGGCGCGCCTGCTGGGCCACCGAGTTCCCACTGGCGGTGCCGTCGAAGTGCTGCTGCTGAACGATCAGGGCGACGGCCTCTGGGAGTGCCTGGCCAAGCCGGGCCGGAAGCTGCACGCCGGCGCGGAGCTGTCCTTCGGAGACGGTCAGCTGACAGCCACGGTGGAGGCCGAGGAAAGCGAAGGCCGGCGCCTGGTTTGCTTCCACTATGACGGCATCTTTCTGGAGATCCTGGAGCAGCTGGGCCGGATGCCGCTGCCGCCTTACATCAAGGAGGAGCTGGAGGACGGCGAGCGCTATCAGACGGTCTATGCCAGGGAGACCGGCTCCGCAGCAGCGCCCACGGCGGGCCTTCACTTTACGGAGGCGCTGCTGCAGCAGCTGGTTGACCAGGGAATCCGGCTGGCCTATATCACGCTGCACGTCGGCCTCGGCACCTTCCGGCCGGTGAAGGCCGACGAGATTACGGAGCACCATATGCACAGCGAGTTCTGCCGGATCGACGCCGCCACGGCGCAGCTGCTCAACGAGACCCGTCGCCAGGGCGGGCGCATCGTCTGCGTCGGCACCACCTCCTGCCGCACCATCGAATCCTTTGCCGCCGAGGACGGCAGCTTTACGGAGCGCTCCGGATGGACGGATATCTTCATTTATCCGGGATACCGATTCAAGGCCATGGACGCCCTGATTACGAACTTTCACCTGCCGGAAAGTACACTCGTCATGCTGGTTTCCGCCTTCGCCGGGCGCGAGCACGTGCTCAGTGCCTACGCAGAGGCCGTCCGCCAGCGGTATCGGTTCTTTTCGTTCGGGGACGCGATGTTCATCGCCTCGGGCCTTTGAGCCGTGGGCGTCACGCTGAAAGATAGGAGCAACGCTGTGTTTCAAGTTCTCAAAACGTGCGGCAATGCCCGCCGCGGCGTGTTCACGTGTCCGCACGGCACGGTTCAGACGCCGGTCTTTATGAACGTCGGCACCCAGGCTGCCATCAAGGGCGGCCTCAGCGCCTGGGATCTGCGCCAGATTGGCTGCCAGGTGGAGCTTTCCAACACGTACCACCTCCACGTGCGGCCCGGAGATCGCCTGATTCACGACCTGGGCGGCCTCCATCGGTTTATGACGTGGGACGGCCCGATCCTCACTGATTCCGGCGGCTTCCAGGTGTTTTCCCTGGCGGAGCTGCGGAAGATCCGGGAGGAGGGCGTCCACTTTGCATCCCACGTGGACGGCCGGAAGATCTTCATGGGCCCTGAGGAGAGCATGCAGATTCAATCCAACCTGGGCTCGGACATCGCCATGGCCTTCGACGAGTGCGTCGAAAATCCGTCGCCCTACGATTACGTCAAAGCCTCCTGCGAACGAACGGCGCGCTGGCTGATCCGCTGTAAAGCCGAGCTGGACCGGCTCAATCGCCTTCCGGATGCCGTCAATCCCGGGCAGGTGCTGTTCGGCATCAACCAGGGCGGCACGTACCGGGATCTGCGGGTCTGGCACATGAAGGAGATCGCCCAGCTGGATCTTGCCGGCTATGCCATCGGCGGACTGGCGGTGGGGGAGCCGACGGAGGTCATGTACGACCTCATCGAAGCTGTGGAGCCGTGGATGCCCAAGGACCGCCCTCGGTATCTGATGGGCGTCGGGACGCCGTCCAACATCATCGAGGGCGTCGCCCGCGGCGTCGACTTCTTTGACTGTGTCATGCCGGCGCGCAACGCACGGCACGCCAAGCTCTTCACCTGGGACGGAGCCATCAACCTGAAAAACGCCAAGTATGAGCGGGACAGCGGTCCCATCGACCCACAGTGTGACTGCCCCGTCTGTCGGCGGTATTCCCGTGCCTATCTGCGTCATCTGTTCAAGGCAGAGGAGATGCTCGCCATGCGCCTGGCCGTGCTGCACAATCTCTATTTTTATAACCAGCTGATGGCAAAGATCCGGCAGGCTCTGGACGAGGATCGGTTTGCGCAGTTCCGGTCCGAATATTCGGAGCGGCTGGCGAGAAAAATTTGATCTGTGGCCTTGAAAAGCGCAATGTAATCTCGTATAATAAGTGCAATCTGTAATTGGAGGTTGTCCCATGCCTGCTGCTGAAACCACATCTACCATACTCATGTTTGGCGTGCTGATCGTCGTATTCTATTTCTTCCTGATCCGTCCTGAGAACAAGAAGAAAAAGGCGATGCAGGCCATGCGCGACGCGCTGAAAGTCGGCGACAAGATCATCACCATCGGCGGCATCGTCGGCGAGATCGTCCACATCAAGGACGACAACATCGTCATCGAGACCAGTGCCGACCGGGTTCGGATGGAGCTGACCAAGTGGTCCATCTCCAGCAATGAGACTGCGGAGAAGGCAGCCGCCAAGGCGCGGGAGGAAGCGAGAGCGGCCGCCCAGAGCAAAAAGAAGAAGAAATAAGCACAAGCAAGATCGGCTGCCGCAGGGGCGTTGTCCCTGCGGCAGTTTTTATCATATGGCTGAACAGCTACCTCAATAAAAAACAAGTTCTTGCCATGAATGGTCTCCTGGATGCATATGCTTGTACAAATCCAAAAGGGGAGTGACCACTATGACAAGACGAGGAAACAAGCTTCGCCTTCAGCCGCAGCTGCAGGCCTGCCTGACCGGTGCGCTGATCGTCCTGATCGCACTGTGCGGGACGGCAGCCCTGAGCGCCTTCCTGATCAGCCGGGAATGGCTGCCCCATTCCTTTACCCGTGTGGCAGCGCCGCTGGCGGTGCTGCTGGCCGCGCTGCTGGGACCCCTTCCGCTGCAGCGCAGCCTTGGCAGGCGACCGCTGCCGGCCGCGTTCGCGTTCCTGGCCGGACTGCTGGCCGTGCTGGCACTCTGCCGGCTGCTGTTCTGGCCGGACGGTACGTTCGGCGGCTGGGCAGTTCCGGCTGCGGCCATCGTCGGCGCCACCTGCGCCGGCTTGTTGGGCTCCCGGAGGCCGCGTCGACGCCATTGACCATTTTGTGCAGGATGCCCTGCATGCAGCCCTGAAAATTTTTCAGGCATTGCTGCGCCGCCGTTGCAAGAGATCCTTCATTTCTACATTTCGATGCCGCCACCACATCTCCCCACCAGATGTGGTGGATTTTGTCGCAGGAGGTGCGGCGGCGTTGTGCATGCGGTTGCGAAGGCGACATAATCAAGTAGACATAATCCATTGGCATAATTCACAAAAAATAGGGAAATGTTGTTTTTTCCTTGAAATTCCGTCGTTTTTAGATTATAGTATCATCATTATCCCGTTTCTGTCTGGTAGAAATAATCTTTCCGGCATCGGCCTGTCCTTCGCCTCATATGGTGGTGGGGGAGGGATTCGGATGTACCGTGTGTATCTCGCTGCGCGGCCCTCCGTGCGGCAGTCCAATTCATTTTTTCTTCGGTTCCTGATCTGCTATGCTGTTGGCACGTTGCTGGGCCTGCTGGCGGTCCGGATCTCCCAAGAGGCTCTGGGCAGTTCTCTGGAGATGCTGGGGCGCAGTGTTTCTTTCGCAGATCGGAATGCTTGGCTGTCACGCTTGCGAAGCAGCGGCCTCTCGTTTCTTCTGATCATTCTGTTATCCCAGCTCTCCGGCAGAGCTTTCTGGCTGTCCGCCTTTTTCTGCGGCAAAGCCTTTTGTACGGCTTATGTGGCCGGTGTGCTTTATTCCACAGGGAATGGCGCCGGCCTGCCACAGCCTTATGTGCAGTGGGTCGTACATGCAGCGTTGCTGCTTCCGGCGCTATACGGTCTTTCCTGGCACTGTCAGAACGTCCGTCTGTTCGTCGGCAGCACGCACGGGCTCGGTCGGAAGCTGCTGCCGATCCTGCTGGCATTGGCCTATCTGCCGCTGGCGCTGGGATTGGAAGCTGTCCTGTTTGCACAGCTGTGATTTTCGGAGGAAGAAGAGGACGCGCAGACATGAACCATGTGATTGACGGTTATGAGGACTATTTGACTCGCGTCAAGCAGGCCTCGCAGAATACCATCGCATCGTACATGCGGGATATTCATCAGTATGTCTCCTATCTGAATACCGTGATCCATCTGGATGTGCTGGAGGCAGACCGGGATACGATCGTCGACTACACCCACTGGCTGTCGGATCGCGGAAAATCTCCGGCCACCATTTCCCGGACGCTCGCTTCTCTGAAAAGCTTCTACACGTACGCCGTTTCCCAGGGGGCCGTTGCGGAGAATCCGGTCCGGAACATCCATGTGGAAAAGACGGAAAAGAAGCTTCCGCAGATCCTGACCGGCAAGGAGGTAGAGCTTCTGCTGGAGCAGCCCAAATGCACAGATCTGAAGGGCTACCGGGACAAGGCCATGCTGGAGCTCCTCTATGCGACCGGGATCCGTGTCACGGAGCTGATCAATCTGAACGTCGGAGACGTCAGCCTGACCGGCAGTTTCATCAAATGTGTCAGCAACGATCGCATGCGGATTATTCCGTTGTATCCGGCGGCGGTCCGGGCGCTCGGCACCTACATCAACGATATCCGCCCCAAGCTGATTGCCGATCCCGACGAGGTCTCCCTGTTCGTCAACCTCAGTGGGGAGCGGATGTCGCGTCAGGGCTTCTGGAAGATCATCAAGCACTACCAGGAGACGGCAAAAATCGACAAGGATATCACGCCGCACACGCTGCGGCACAGCTTCGCGGCACATCTGCTGGAAAACGGCGCGGATCTGCGCTCCATCCAGGAGATGCTGGGGCACAGCGACATCTCGTCCACACAGATTTATGCGCAGCTGGTAAAGCAGAATCTGAAGACAGTCTACAATAAGTTCCATCCCAAAGCACAATAAAAGGGAACAGCCCGCTGCCGGTTGGCAGCGGGCTGTTTTGGGGAAGGGCCCCGAAAGGGGAAAGAGCATGGTACTGCGTTCAGACGCCGGTCATGGCTTCCAGTACGCGGTACTGCTGCTCGGAGAGCGTCTTTTTCATTGCAAGGCCTTCGGCCATGTCCACATCCTTCAGAAGACCGCGGACTGTACAGACGAGCCGATTGGTGCGGCCCTCGGCCAGAACCTCCACGGCGTGGTAGCCCATCCGGGTGGCCATCACCCGGTCTCTGGCAGAGGGGGTTCCGCCGCGCTGAATGTGGCCCAGGACCGTAACCCGCGGATCCAGCGCGATGGTATCCTTGATTTTCTGTCCGATCTCCATGGCGCTGGCGGCGCCTTCCGCCACGACGATCATATAGTGCGTCTTGCCGCGGAGCCGGGCGACGCGGATTTTTTCCACCACGTCCCGCTCAAAATCCAGCGGCTTTTCCGGCACCAGAACGGCCGTGGCGCCTACCGCCAGGCCCACATAAAGCGCCAGGTGGCCGGCATTCCGGCCCATCACCTCTACCACAGAGCAGCGCTCATGCGACTGCATGGTATCGCGAAGCTTATCAATGGCCTCCACAGCCGTATTGGATGCCGTATCGTATCCGAGCGTATAGTCCGTACAGGCGATGTCATTGTCGATGGTCGCAGGAACCCCCACGACGGAGATTCCGTACTGCGACAGCGCCTGCGCACCGCGGAACGTCCCGTCGCCGCCGATGGCCACGATTCCGTCCAGCCCCAGCAGCTTGCAGGTGTTGACGGCCTGCAGCTGGCCGGCCTCTGTCATGAATTCCTGGCTGCGGGCCGTATACAGAATGGTGCCGCCGCTGCTGATGATGTGGTTGACGCTGTTGGCATCCATCTGGAGAATATCACCGTGGATCAGCCCGTTCCAGCCGCGTCGGATACCGACACACTCAATGCCGCGATAGATCGCACCGCGAACCACGGAGCGAATCGCCGCATTCATTCCGGGCGCATCGCCACCGCTGGTGAGAACACCGATCCGCTTCACTGCATTCTTCATTAAGACACCTCATCCCGTGTAAATTTCCAGGCACTGAAACGACAGTGCGGGAAGCAGGGGAGCGCTGATCCTGCGCATGATTCCGCAGGAAACCGCCGAAACGGCAGAAACTCTGCCATTTTGCAGGCAGCAGCCGCAGGTATCAAATTCCCCGCCATTATAATAAACATTCTAATACAAAGGCTCCAAAAAGTAAATTGGCAATCCTGCCGATTGTGGTGCGAAGAAACCGCATCTGGCAAGGAAACTTCTGTGCAATCCCGACAAGTTTTGGCGGGCGCGTCCGGAGCGGAGTCTGCCGCTGCATATTGACGGCACCGGGGCATTGTGATATATTGAGGAAAATCGGAGGATTCCCGGAAGGGCAGCACCAGCGCAACATCACGTGGGCTGCATCCCGAGCGCTACAAAACCGGGGTTTTGTTGCGAGGCGAAGCCGGTTCGCGCCCGCCGCGAACGCAACAAAATAAAAATTTTGTTGCGTTCAAATGTGAGGTTTTACTTATGGAGTTCCAAAAGGAATGCCCGCAGGTGCTGCGGGAGTTTTTGAGCTACGATGAGACCATCCGCGGCCAGTCGCCGCGGACCATCTCAGAATACTATCTGGATCTGCGGATGTTCCTGCGTTTTATGAAGCTGATGAAACTGGAAATGCCGTACGATACGCCGTTGGACGAGATCTCCATACGCGACATCGATCTGCACTTCCTGGCCGGGATCACGGTAACGGATGTGTACGATTTTCTCTCGTACCTGGCCAACGACCGCCAGGATGCCGACCATCCGGCGGCGGAGGCCGGCATCGGGCCGGCGGCCCGGGCCAGGAAGCTCTCAGCCGTGAAAGCGTTCTTCAAATATCTGACGGTCCGGACGAAACAGCTGGACGAAAATCCGGTGCAGGATCTGGAATTCCCGAAGCTCCGGAAGTCGCTTCCCAAGTATCTGACGCTGGAGGAATCCCGGCGCCTTCTGGACGCCGTACAGGGCCCCAACGCCAAGCGCGATTATGCCATCCTGATGATCTTCCTCAACTGTGGCATTCGACGTTCTGAGCTGGTGGGCCTGAACCTGACGGACGTTTATGAAGATCGGATTCGCGTCGTCGGCAAGGGCAACAAGGAGCGAATCGTGTATATGGGCAGCAGCTGCAAGCGTGCCATTGACGACTATCTGAGCGAACGCAACAAAATCTGTCTGTCGGATAACCGGGCACTGTTCGGCTCCCGGGACGGAAACCGCATCAGCGTCAGTGCCGTCCATCGTCTGGTGAAAAAGCATCTGCTCGCGGCGGGGCTCGACGCCACGCAGTTTTCCGCCCACAAGCTGCGCCATACGGCCGCTACACTGATGCTCTCCGGCGGTGTGGACGTCAAGACGCTGCAGGAGGTCCTTGGGCATGAACATTTGAATACGACCCAAATTTATACCCATATCGAAAACACGGAGCTTAAAATTGCGGCGGAGGCCAATCCCCTCTCAAAAATCCCGCAAAAGGGCAGGAATCCGTCGGAAAACAGTTGAATTACGCGAAGGCAGCTGGTATAATCTTCTTGTTGATTTTACGAGAAAGAGTTGATGCAAGTGGGCACAGTGAAGCATAAACTCGGCGATCGCAAGGACGGAATCTGGCTCCGGAATTTGGACGCCATGCATGCCTTCACGCCGTATCTGTATCCCAACCGCGCGGACAACGAGGCGTTCATCCGCGACGTCATCGACCTGACCGCCATCGACGCATATCTGGAAAAGAAGAATTCCGCCAATCCGGAGATGCCGTACAAGCTGTTTCATGTCATCCTGGCGGCAGTGGTCCGGGCCGTTACCCTGCGCCCGAAGATGAACCGCTTCATCCAGGGTTTCCGGACGTACCAGCGGAAGGAACTCACGACCGCATTCGTGGTGAAAAAGCAGTTTGCCGATGAGGCCCATGAGGCGCTGGCATATCTGTCTTTTACGCCGGAAGACACCATCGACACCATTCACGGTCGGATCCTGGAGGAGATCACCAACTGCCGCAGCGAAAAGCTGGACAATTCGACCGCCGGAATGGACATGCTTTCGAAGCTGCCGCGGTTTTTGCTTCGATTCGTCATGTGGATCCTGCATCGGCTGGATTTCTATGGAAAGGTTCCGAACTTTCTCATTAAGACCGATCCCAATTATGCCTCCGTATTTTTCTCCAATCTGGGCTCCATTGGGCTCCAGGCCGGCTATCACCATCTTTGCAACTGGGGAACGAATTCCCTGTTTGTAACCATCGGTGAAACGAAGCACCGGCCTGTTTTCCAGGCAGACGGCACGTATACCATGCGCAACACCGTGGAAATCGGCCTGACAGTGGATGAGCGGATCGCGGACGGCTACTATTACTCCGGCACTGTCCGGCTGCTCAAGCATTTGCTGACGCATCCCGAGCTGCTGGAGCAGACCTCCGGGACGCCGGTGGATCTGCCTTCCGCCCGCAAATGATCAGAACGCCAAACGCCCTCCGGCAGAGGTAATGCCTCTGCCGGAGGGCTTTCTTCTCCCCTTCCCTGCTCTCCCTGCCTTGCACTACAGCGCGATTTCAATGGCTTCCCGCAGGTTCCGGACCCGCAGCAGCTCCAGGCCCTCCGGCGCGCGCAGGGCTTCCGTCCCCTGCCGCGGAAGGATACAGCGAGTGAAGCCCATGCGCGCAATCTCCTGAAGCCGCTGGGGCAGATTCGTTACGGCGCGGATCTCCCCCGTCAGCCCCACCTCCCCCACAGCCGCTACGCAGTCCTCCACGGGGCGGTCCCGGAAGCTGGATGCGACGGCCAGTACCACCGGAAGATCCGCCGCAGGCTCGTCCAGACGCAGGCCGCCGATGACATTGACGTAAGCATCACAGGAGGCCAGATTCATGCCGCCGCGCTTCTCCAGAACGGCCAGCAGAAGCACTGCGCGATTGAAGTCGAAACCATCCGTAGTGCGCCGCGGAACGTTGAACGTGGTCTGCGTCACCAGAGCCTGCACCTCTGCCAGCACCGGCCGGGTTCCCTCCATGACGCAGGCAACGCACGTCCCGGGCGTATTCAGCGGCCGGCCCGCCAGAAGCATCTCAGAAGGATTCGGGACCTCCCGCAGCCCGGAATCCACCATCTCAAAAACACCCAGCTCATTGGTGGATCCGAAACGGTTCTTTTCCGCCCGCAGCAGCCGATAGCTGGTGTTTCGATCTCCCTCAAAGTAGAGCACGCAGTCCACCATATGCTCCAGCACCTTGGGGCCGGCGATGGAGCCCTCCTTGTTCACGTGGCCTACCACGAATACCGTGATGCCGGTGGACTTGGAAAGCTGCATCAGTGCCAGCGTACACGCCTTGACCTGCGAGACGCTGCCGGGCATGGAATCGCTTTCCGCATCGTACAGGGTCTGGATCGAGTCCGCGATCAGGACATCCGGCTGCAGCTCCCGCACCGTATCCAGCAGGCCATCCATGCTCGTCTCCGACAGGACGTACAGCTGCTCGCTGTCCACCTGCAGCCGCTGCGCCCGCAGCTTCAGCTGCCGCTCGCTTTCCTCGCCGGAGACGTAGAGCACCTTCCGCTCCCGGCAGACATGGCGGCAGATCTGCAGCAGAAGTGTCGACTTCCCGATCCCCGGCGCACCGCCCACGAGCACCAGGGAGCCCTGCACCGCACCGCCGCCCAGAACCCGGTCCAGCTCACCAGATCCGGTGGAAAACCGAAGCTCATCGCTGCTTTCCACCTCACGCAGCGTCTTTGGGCGGCGGCCTCCGGCAGGACTTCCGGCCGCACGGGATGACGGCCCCGTGCGCTCGGTGTGCTCCACGATGGTGTTCCAGGCGCCGCAGGCCGGGCAGCGGCCCTGCCATTTCATGGTCTCGTTACCGCAGTTGGTGCAGTAGTAAATGGGCTTAGACTTCAAGCTTCTCCAACTCCCCGAGGGCCCAGCCGTTGAGCGCAGCGCCCATGGCCAGGACCAGTTTCGTTTGATAGCCGGCATCCTGCAGCCGCAGATCCTCCTCCTGATTGGAGAGAAAGCCGCATTCCACCAGGACGCCGGTGCAGGCAATGTGATTCAGCAGATAGACCGAATCCGCCGTTTTTGCTTTTCGATGGTTATCCGGATCCAGCACGCCGGCGAGCGTCTCCTGCAGGCGTTCCGCCAGCGCCTGACTTCCCTCAGTCCTGGCATAGAAAACCTGCGCGCCGTGGTAGCGGCCATCGGAGTACGTATTCTGATGGATGCTCAGCAGCAGCGCCCCCGGCGTCTCGTTGACGAGCGCCGCGCGGTTGTGGAGATCCGACACTTTTTTCTGGCTCAGCGTCTCTGCAGTCGGATCGTAAATGGCCGTATCGCTGTCGCGTACCATCCGGGTCCCGTAGCCCAGGAGGGCCAGGAAGGCATCGGCCCGTTCGGCGATCTCCAGATTCAGGCGGCTTTCCAATACGCCGGAAACCGAAACCGCTCCGCCGTCCTCTCCGCCGTGGCCCGCGTCAATGACGACGGTGATGGGCGGAGCCGCCGCTGCGGCCTGGACGCTCTCCAGCGTCTGGCTGCCGGAACGGATGCCGGCAGCGACCAGAACCACAACTGCCACGGTCAGAAGGGCCATCCAACGGAATCGTTTGCTCATGTCCACCACCTCCCCAAAGTATATGGGAGGTCCGCCGGGAAGATGCGTGCAGCCGCCGGATGGAACCTGTCGAAAGCCGCCCTCATAGACTGAAGCGGAACCGATTCCAACTCAGCAGAAGGAGGAAACCCCATTGAGTGATCTAAGCACAACGATCCCGGCTACCGGGCCCATCGGCTGCGGCGACAACACCGGCTGCCTGCCGGCGTGCGCCCCGCTGGCAAACCCCTACGTGCCGTTCCAGCGGGAAAGCGCCGAGAAGTATGAGGCGTCCAATGCGCTGATTCGCGGCACGCTGTTCCCCGGTCTGGACCTGCCCTTTATGGGGCTGGTGAATCAAACGGAGATTCACACGCCACTCGGTGAGCTGATGGCCCTGAACTTTGCCATGCAGGAGCTGGGCCTTTATCTGGATACCCACCAGAACGACGCCGAAGCGCGGGAGCTGTTTCGCCAGTACAGCGCCCTCTACCGGGAGGGCCGCACTGCGTACGAGGCTCAGTACGGCCCGCTGCAGCAGATGGATGGCGCCACGGAGAAGCAGTACACGTGGCTGCAGGATCCGTGGCCCTGGGACTACGTGGAAGACGGAGGTGACGACTGATGTTTATTTACGAGAAAAAGCTGCAGTATCCGGTCCGCATTGCCAATACCAATCCGCGCCTGGCCACAATCGTCATCTCGCAGTACGGTGGGCCAGACGTCAACAGACTACAATAAACCTCTCACCTATCCCCTTTCCATACTGATGATAGCTAAGAAAACGGCCGCAGTCAACC
>CAJFNY010000028.1 GCA_904395865.1 uncultured Oscillospiraceae bacterium | reverse complement strand
CGGGACGCCGCAGATGAACTTCTTCCGGGATGCGCAGCTGGTGGTGGAGAACGGCCAGTACGCGGCGGAGATCCTGGGGCGGCGCTTCGTCCTCTCGGAGCGGCAGCAGGAGGCGCTGCGGGCGTCCGGCCGCGCGGCTGGCCCGGTGATCGCCGGCGTCCGCCCGGTGCACGTGCGGCTGGAGCACGGCGGCATCCCCGCCGCCGTGGAGGTCTCGGAGATGATGGGCAGCGAGCAGCACCTGCACCTGCGCGCCGGTGACACCGAGATCGTCGCCATCGTCCCCACCAGCGGCTCCGGCCATCACGCCGACGCCGTCGAGATCGACTGGCTCCCCGAGTGCATCCACCTATTCGACCCCAATACCGAGAAGAGCGTGTTCTGAGCCTCAGAACTGGCAAAAAACGGCGCTGCCCGCACAGACTGTGCGGGCAGCGCTTCGGGTTTCGGGACGAAGAGGGAGCGCCGCGTGCGACGCTCCCTCCACTCGTTTCAGGCGGTATTACTGAATGGACAGCTGGCTGCCCTCCAGGGTCACGGTTTTCCCCAGCATTTCGAACAGCTCTGCCGGGGCCCACGTGGTGCCGGGCGCAACCACGTACGGCGCTTTGCCGTAGTCCTGGGGCGCCGTCATGCCGACGGCGTCGGGAATCGTCGTCACGCCGAAGATCTCGCGGACGCCGATCGTCATCTCCACCCGGAAGTCGCTGCTCTCCACGGCCACACGCGCCTTCACGCCGTTGGGGCCCTTCGGGGTGTATTCCACGTCGAAGCCCAGGGCCTCCGCCACCGCGGCCACGGGAATCATCACGACGCCGTCCTCATACCGGCCCGTGATCTCCGACGCCTCGCCGTCCAGCTCCAGGGTGACCTGGTCGCCCTCGGAGAGCACGTCAGGCAGCACCATCACGTGGTGAGCGTACGCCTGGCCGGGATAGCTCAGCAGCGCGATGTCGTACCAGGCCACAATCCGGTCGCCCGCCTGCAGGTCGGCGGCCTGCACCGTCTCCCCGTCCGGGTAACCGGTCAGCACGGTCTCGCCGTCCACCGTCAGATACATGCTGCCGTCTGCAGTAAGGAGCTGGTACGTGCCATCCTCACAATCGGTGATCTCACCGATCTCAGCATACTGGCCGGCGCCCACATCCTGGGGCATGTTCCGGAGCACGGCGTACGCCTGGGACTGCGGGGGCAGCGAGCGCGTGGACACGGGGCTGTGGTACACGTAGACCCACTCACCGACCTCCAGATCCGACGGGTCGGACACGGCATGGCTGCCGCTGTCGATCCAGACGGTGTCGCTGTTGATCAGCATCACGTACTCGCCGTACCGCTCCGACTGGAGCTGCAGCCGGGTCAGCTGCCCGTCCTCATCCGTTCCGATGTCCGTGATCTGGCCGTAGTACAGCACGCTGGTCTCCATCTCCGCCGTCTCTCCGGCGGCGGTCTCGGTCTGCGCAACCGGCTCCGGCCGGGGGCAGACGGCCACATTGGGCGTCTCTGCCGCAGCAAAGGCCGGGACCGCCAGCGTCACGGCCAGGGCCGCGGACAAAACGAATGCAGTCACTTTGCGGTTCATACGGTTTTCCTCCTTGCTTCCATTCGGGTGGAATCGGGTTTCCATTCTCCTAGACGAAGCGCTCTGCGGAAAGTTCCCGCCGAAGCGGAAAATCCGGAAATCTTTCAGTGCTTACGGCCAGAGCCGCCGAGGACGCTTCGCATTCTGACTCCGGTAGTCTGACGGCGTCATCTGCGTATACGCCTTGAAAGCACGACAGAAGTACTTGGAGGAATTGAATCCGACGGCAGTCGTGATGTGCTCGATGGAATAGTCCGTCGCGATCAGCATGTGTTTCGCCTTCTCAATCCGCAGCATGTTGACGTACTTGATAATCGACATACCGTTGGCCCGTCTGAACCGCTTATTCAGATACGCATCGCTGACGTGTACCATGGCCGCCAGCTCTGGGACAGTGATCTTCTCGCAGTAGTGGTCCGAAATATACTCCAGGACCACATCCAAAAAATCACACGTGGAGCGTGACTCCACGTGTGCAACGATGCAGGACATCAGCAGGAGCTTGGCGTAGTCCTGCAGAAGATCGATGCGGCCGTCCCTGCCCTGCGTATGGTACCGGGACTTCCGCGCCTTCCTGGACCATCTGTTCACCACCAGGTCCCCCGAGGACCTGGAGCTGGTGCTGAACAAGCTGACGACGAACTACACGTTCTTCCTCCGGGAGAAGGACCACTTCACGTACTTCGCCGACCACATGCTTCCGGCGCTGGCCGAGCGGCACCGGGACGACCGGGTGCTCTCCATCTGGAGCGCCGGCTGCTCCAGCGGCGAGGAGCCGTACACCCTGTCCATCTACCTGAAGGAGTACTTCGGCCCCCAGGCCGGCACGTGGGACACCCGCGTCCTGGCCACCGACATCTCCCACCAGGCTCTGGCCAAGGCCCGGGCCGGCACGTACCAGCGGCCGGCCGACATGCCGGATCCGTGGCTGCGCCGCTACTTCACCCTGGACAAGGCCACGGGACTTTACACCGTCTCCCCCGCCCTGCGGGACAACGTCATCTTCCGCGTCTTCAACCTGATGGACCCGATCCGGTTCAAGCTGAAATTCGACGTGATCTTCTGCCGCAACGTGATGATCTACTTCGACCAGCCCACCCGGGACGCGCTGGTGCAGAGATTTGCCGGCGCGCTGGCCCCCCGGGGCTGGCTGGTCATCAGCCATTCGGAGTCCCTGGGGCAGAATCCGCTCTTTGAGATGGTCGCCCCGGCCGTCTACCGCAAAAAAACGTGAGCCAGACCGCGCTCGGAAGGAAGCTGCCATGCAGACAACGAACAAGAGAATCCGCGTCCTGGTCGTGGACGATTCCGCCGTCGCCAGGACGTTGCTGACCCAGGGGCTGGCCGCGTATCCCAACATTGAGGTCATCGGATACGCCATCAGCGCTCTGGACGCCAAAAGCAAGGTCGCCCGGCTGCAGCCGGACGTGATGACCCTGGACGTGGAGATGCCGGGCACCAACGGCATCGACTTCCTCAGGGAGCTGCTGCCGGTCCACCCGCTGCCGATGATCCTCGTCTCCTCGCTGGACCTGAAGGTGTTCGACGCGCTGGCCGCCGGCGCCGTGGACTTCGTCCGGAAACCCGACGGGACGGAGAGCCGCCAGTCGTTTCTGGACGGGCTGGCCCAGAAGATCACCGTCGCCGCCCGGGCCACGGTGCTGACGCGGCGGCCGTCGGGAGCCGTCCGCACGCCGGCGGCGCTGGGCCAGGCCGGACCCGGCGGAGTCGACCCCAACCGCACGATCATCGGCCTGGGCGCCTCCACCGGCGGGACGGAGGCGACGCTGGAGGTGCTCAGGCGTCTGCCGGCCGACGTCCCGGGCATGGTCGTCGTGCAGCACATGCCCACGGGATTCACGAAGATGTACGCCGAGCGGCTCAACCGCCTCTGCCAAATGGAGGTCCGGGAGGCCCGCAACGGCGACGAGATCCGCCGCGGCCTGGTACTCGTCGCTCCGGCCGACCTGCAGACGCGGGTGGTGCGCATGGGCGCGCGGTACACCGTCTCCTGCCTGCCCGGGGAGAAGGTCAGCGGCCACCGGCCGTCGGTGGACGCGCTGTTCACGTCCATGGCCTCTGCCGTCCGGTGCCACATGGTGGGCACCATCCTCACGGGCATGGGGCGCGACGGCGCCGAGGGCCTGCTGAAAATGCGCCAGGCCGGCGCCTACACCATCGGGCAGGACCGGCAGTCCTCCGTCGTCTACGGCATGCCCATGGAGGCGTACAACCTAGGCGCCGTGACCATACAGGCCGCCTGCGAGAACATCGCCGGCGTGCTGCTGACGCATCTGAAAACCGGAAAGTAAAAACCCCCGGAGGCCGGCACCACGCCGGCTTCCGGGGATTTTTCCGTCCATTTTCGGGTCAGCGCGCTCATTGCGCCGGGGTTTCGTCCTGCACGTCGCCGAACAGCAGGCGCAGGTAGTCCCGGCGGCCGTGGAGCACGCGGTCTACGTAGACGTCGCTGCCCTGCACCCGGTAGAAGGTCAGGTAGCCGCCCGTCACCAGGAAGCGGTAGTCGCTCTCCACGTCGGCGATGGCCGACAGGGGCGGGCCCAGCTCCGCATAGGTTTCCAGCTGATCCACGTCGTCCAGGATGCGGTTCACCGTGCGTTCCGCCGCGGCAACGCTCTGCAGGTCGGACGCGATGTAATCCCAAATCGCGTCCAGGTCCTGCAGGGCCTCCGCCGTATAGTGAATGCTATGCTTCCCCATTGGCCCTTGCGCGGAAATGCGCCCTCACATCCTCCAGCGTCAGCCAGCCCTTTTCCTCGCCGGACTTCCGGCCTTTGGCCAGCTCGTTCATCAGGCGGAGGGTGGCCTGCGTCCGCTCGTAGTCCCGGATGTCCACAATGGCGTACCGGCCCCGGCCGTTCTTCGTCAGGAAGACCGGTTCGCCCACCGCCACGTCGTGCAGGACCTCGGTATAATTCCGCAGATCCGAGATGGGTTTGATATTCGGCATGGTGTTCAGCCCCTTTCCTACGCTCAGTATAACCCGATCCGCTGTAAAATTCAACATCTTTTTTGACGTCTTTTTCTGCGGCAAATTCTTGTTTGTGCAGCATGATCGGATGGCGGCGCAGTTTACCGGGAAGCCGGGCGTCCTCCGCCTTGTCATTCTGAGCGGAGCGAAGAATCCGTCTTTCCCATTGGGGGAACGGATTCTTCGGCCCTGGTGGGGCCTCAGAATGACAGGGGTGGAGCAACCGGCCCCGGCGAACGCGCCGGGTGCCAGGGCTTTACCGCACCCTCTTGGGCTCCCTTGTGCAAAGGGATCTGTCCGCGGAGCGGACTGAGGGATTGCGCGGTAAGCACCGACGAATGCGCCGGTGGCCCCGGCGAAAAGGTACTGCCGGCTGCGGCAATCCCTCCGTCGCGGCTTCGCCGCGCCACCTCCCTTTACACAAGGGAGGCTTTTGGGCGGTGCAAATCCTTTGGCGGCGCACACGAAAGAAACTGCACAGAAAGGCGGCCCGGAGGCCGCCTTTCTGCGCTTTGGGGAAGGAAAGACACGTTCCCAACCAAGGAACGAAATGCTGATTTTACTGCAGCAGCTGCAGCACGCCCTGCGGGACGGCGTTGGCCTGGGCCAGCATGGCCTGGGCGGACTGGATGAGGATGTTGTTCTTCGTGTACTCCATCATCTCTTCGGCCACGTCCGTGTCGCGGATGGTGGACTCGGCGTCCTGGATGTTCTCCTCCATGACGGACAGGTTGTTGATGGTGTGGTCCAGACGGTTCTGGGTG
>CAJFNY010000027.1 GCA_904395865.1 uncultured Oscillospiraceae bacterium | reverse complement strand
GATGGTCAGGTCGGTGTCGTCGGCCAGGAACGTGCGCCGGGCGCCGCTCCCGCTGGTGTCCGCCGTCAGGCTGCCCGGCCCCGTGATGGTGACGGTCAGGCGCTCAGCCACGTCGCCGATGTTCACGGCGGGCACGGGCTCCCCGGCATGATCGCCGCCGCGGTACGCGTAGCGGCCGTCGTTGTGGACCGTGGAATCGCCCTCTAAGGCGATGGTCAGAGAGCCGCCGTAGATGCGGAGCATACCCAGATCGGCGTCGTCCAGGGTCAGGGTATTCGTCGTTTCGCTGTAGCGCACGCCGCTGGGCATGGCTGCCACGGCCCGGCCGTCCTCAACCACATGGACATCGTCAATGACGACGGTGAGCGTGGAAGCCTCCGCCGCAAAAACGGCTGCGGGCAGCAGGGACAGGAGCAGGGAAACCGTCAGCAGCAGGGACAGCAGTCGTTTTTTCATACTCCGTCTTCCTCTCGTATCAGATTGTGCAGAGAAACGCGATTTTTACCGGACAGAGCCCGTTTTTTTCATTATGACAGATGAACAGCCGCTTGTAAAGCCTGCATTTCCGGTTTCTGCGGTTCTGGCAGGATGCAGACAAACGGATGCGCCCGGCGCGATGTGCGAAACATCGCGCCGGGCACAGCTGCTTATGGAATGTGCCGCACCGCACGCACGGCAGCGGCGTAGGCGGCGGCATACTGCTCTGAGGAGCGGATCTCACGGGCGGAACAGGCGCGGAGCATGGGCACGCCGGGAATCGGGCGGAGCAGCCCGTCCAGAAACCACCAGTCGTACAGCTCCTCCCGGCCGTAGCCGTCCTCGTCCGGCCCTTCGCTGCCGCACCAGGCTCTGGCGCGGACGATCCCGTTGTCGTCCAGGCCGTCGAGGGTATACGTGCGCTCCGGGTCGAAAAATGAGAAGCCCATGGCCCGCAGCGCCCGGCCCGACGCGCCCGGGCTGAGATCTTCACACAAAACCGACGGGATCCGCTGCCGCGGATGCTCCGCAAACCAGCGCCGCATCCAGGACGCCGCCCGCCCGTCCCCTCGCCGGGCGGCCTGATACCGCCAGAAGCTGGCCGCGCGGAAGAAGAATTCCGCCGGCGCAAGGGCCTCCAGATACTCTGCAAACGCCCACATGGCCGCGCCCTCTCCCCGGGCACAGCGCGCCGCCAAAGCCTGGAAACCGGCCGCCTCCCAGGGGGTTCCGGCGGGCGCAGCAGCGCCCCGGGCGTCCAGAACGTGGATGCCCCGCAGGCGCAGCTCCTCGGCGAAGCCCACCGGCGCGCCCCGGTGCAGCAGCCGCAGGCCGGGACACAGGGCGAAGGCCCCCGGCGCCACCGCCGTCAGGTCGCAGAGGATGTCCGCCGTTTCCAGCGCGGTACACTTCAGAAACGCATGGCGATGCACCGCCCGAACCGACGCCGGGAGCACGATCGCGCGCAGGGCCGTGCAGCCAGCGAAGGCGTTCTCCTCCAGGAGCTCCAGCCCGCCGTTCAGGGCGGCCTCCGTCAGTCTGCGGCAGCCGGCAAAGGCCCGGCTCCCGAGCTCCCGGACGGAGCCGGGCAGCACCACGCGCCGCAGCTGCTCCATCCCGGCGAACGCGCGGCAGGCGATCTCCTCGGTGCCCTCCGGAATCACAGCCGTGCCGGCCGAATCGGCCGCGGCGTCGCTTTGGGAAAGGATTCGGACAGCCTCCGGCTTCTCTGCCGCGCCCGCCCCGGACGCCTGCTGTGTCGGTCTCCAGGGCTCCCCCGCGGCATCCTGCCGCGGACACGGGCGCCCGGCAGCGCTCCTGAGCCAGTTCCACATCGCAGTGTGCCTCCTTCCGCGCTCCACTACAGACAGAATACCATACCTTGCACCCGTTCGGCAAGCTGCTCCGGCGCCATCTGTACGGCACGCCTGCCACATTTTTCCGGCACCAAATGCGAAAAATGTTGCATTATCGGCTGAAGGGCGGTAAACTGAATGTACGAGAACCGTCCCGGATCGCTGCGCAGAGTTTCGGCGGGTACGGTGCGCGGCCGGAGGAATACCGGGACGCCGATCGCGCCCTTCGACGCCAGCGGGCGCCGCCTGACGGACTTTTCCGGTCCGCGCACGCCCCCTGCCGCGCAGATCCGGTCATTTTGATTGTGCGCCTGCACCGTCCGGATTCCGCGCGTTGTGCCGGCACCGCCGGGTGCCATTCCCGCATCGCCGCCGACCAGCGCGGGATCGGAATACGACGCCCCGGCAGGCAGCCGGACCGGCAGAAAAGTGAGGAAGTGCCTATGAGAGAGAATACCGCGGGACTGCCGGACGCCGTCCGCAGGCAGGATCCTCTGCTGGAGGAGCTGCAGCGGCGCGCGTCCAGGGACGCACTTTCGGGCCTTCTCAACCGCGCGACCATGGAGCAGTCCATCCGGGAGCGGCTGCAGGCCATGACGCCGGAGGAGCGCTGCGCGCTGTTCATCGTGGATCTGGACAACTTCAAGCAGGTCAACGACACGCTGGGCCACCGGGCGGGCGATGAGGCCATCCGTCAGGCGGGAAGAATCCTCTCCGGCATTTTCCGGGCGAGCGACATCGTGGGGCGTCTGGGCGGCGACGAGTTTGCCGTTTTCCTGTGCGGCCGGCTGTCCGAGGAGCTGATCCGTACGAAGGCGGCCATGATCTGTGAAAAACTGCACCTGGCTCTGGGCGACCGGGAGATCGTCAGCGTGACAGCCAGCGTCGGCGTCCATCTGGCGGGCGCGGGGCAGGAGTTCGACGGCCTGTACCAGTCGGCCGACCTTGCGCTCTACAAGGCCAAGAAGGCCGGCAAGCACCAGTACTGCCTGAAAAGCCGCGGAACGTATCAGGGGCTGCAGGATGTCCGGCCCGTCAGCGCGATCACGCTCAGCGGTCTGCTGGAAAATATCGACAGCGGCGTGGCGCTGCTGGAGATGGGAGACACGCCCCGGCTGATCTACGTCAGCCCCAGCTTCTGCCGGACCATCGGAAGTACGCCGAAAGGCTTTCCGCTGCCCAGGCCGCTGGCCGAGCTGATTCACCCGGACGACTACGTCTCACTCATCAGGACACTGCAGGACGGCCTGCGGCAGGAGGCCGTGGTGAAGCACACCCACCGCGTGTCCGGCGCGGGCGGACGGGAGTGGCTCTGGTGGAGCATCCGGGCTGCCCGGATTGAAAATGACAGCGCCACTCCGGTTATGCTCGTCACCACCACGGACATCTCCCAGTTTAAGGAGACGCAGCAGCGGCAGGAGGAGCAGATCCAGCGGCTTCAGACGGCCTTCGACCAGACGGCCAAACAGCTCTGGGAGGTGGAGGTTCCCACCAGGGAGTTCCGACGGTATCGGCAGGACGGCAAAGAGGATCCCCTGGGTGATGGGTCGCGCCACTTCCCGGAGGATCTGATCGAGGGCGGCTGGATTCATCCGGATTCCGTCGCCCGGTTTCAGTCGTTCGCCAGGGAGCTGCTGAACGGCTGCGTTCAGGGCTTCGGCAATTTCGCCGTCCGGCGGAAAAACACCGGCTTCTACAGCTGGGTCTCCATCTCCTACCGGATGCTGTTCGATGACGTCGGCCGGGCGGTGCGGGCCGTCGGCGTGCTGGAGGAATTGCCCCAGGGCTTTGTGGGGCCAGGCGGCCGGCTGCCGGAGGAGCATCAGCTCCCGGAGGGCATGATGGCCGATCTCATGATGCGGATGCGGGCCGATCTGGAGCTGGACCGCATCGACGCGCTGTGGGCGGAGGGCTCCGATCTCACCGGTCAGGTGCAGGATACTCCCTGTTCCGAGTTCCTGCGGCATGAAAAGCGGAACATCTTCTGCAAAGGGGATCAGATGGATTTCCTGGACAATTTTGACCGGGATGGGCTGCTGCAGCTGTACCGCGCGGGACAGCGCTGGCTGTGCGCAGAATACCGGCGGGCCGACCGGGGCGGCAGCATCCGCTGGGTTCGCCACATTCTCCACCTGACTGAGGACGCCGTCACCCACCACGTCCATCTCTTTGCCTACCTGATCCGGCTGGATTCCGCCCGGCATTTTGACCGGATCGTCCGCAGCGGCGCCCAGCGGGACACGGTCAGCCGGACGTTCCGCCAGGAGGCCGTCCAGCGCATGGCGGAAGCCCTGTTTTCCGACCGAAGGAGCGGAAACCGTGCCGTTGCGGTGTTCCAGGTCGTCGGCCTGGAAAAGCAGCTTCCCGCCGGCGGGGCAGATCGGGTGCGCTACAGCATTGCCGCCGGATTGTCCCTGGTGCTGGGCGGCAGCTGCCTGCTGGGGCAGTACAGTCCCAGCCAGACGATCGCCGTCTTTCCCGACGTGGTGGAAAAAGAGGCCCTGCGCCACCGTCTGGAAGAGGCCGTCGCCGCGCTGCGCCGGCTGCTGTCCCCGGATCCCCTCTGCCACAGCCTGCGCTTTCTCACAGGTGTTGACCTGATGCCTGCGGCGACCGCGAACTACCGCTCCATGCTGGCGCGGGCGGCACGGGTGTGCGCCTTCTGGTGGAACGCTGCGGTCGATACCGTCGCCTTCGCGCAGGAGCAGGAGGACTGGGACTGGGCGCAGCTGCCGTCCTTCGACGGTGAGGACCACATCTCCATTCACACCACGGAGATGGAGCGGCCGCTGTCGGAGCCGGAAAAGGATGTGGCCCTGGACTGTGTGTCCACCATGCTCTCCGCACGGACCCTGGACGCCTCGCTGCTGGGCGTGCTGCAGACCATCGGCGCCTACTACCGCGCCGACCGGGTCTACACCCTGATGCTGGTGGAGAACCGGCACGCAGTCATCATGACCTTCGAGTGGACGAGCGGCGGGAAACGCAGCATTCAGCAGGTGGTCTCCGGCATGCAGCTGGAGCGCTTTCCCCTGCTCAGACAGTGTATGGAAGAACGGGCGCCGCTCTTTCTCACCCGAAGCTTTTCGGCCGGGTCCGGCGCGGCGGGGGCGCAGCCGTGGCATTTTACCGCCTTCCCCCTGATTCGGGACCGGCAGCAGGAGATCGTCGGTTTCCTCTGCATCGAAAACGCCCGGAGGCACCCGGCGGACGCGGCGCTGTTCGGCACGCTGATTCCCTTCATGCTGCAGCAGCGGGAGCGGTTTCACGCAGAGGGGCAGCTGTCCGGCCCGGAGCGGCTGATGGGGCTGCCGGATCTGCGGGCCTATCTGGAGGCTCTCTACGGCCTGAACTCCGAGCAATACAGCTCCATGGGCACCGTCTCCCTGGACATTCCGTGCCTTGCCGACGTCAACAGCCGGCACGGCTTTGAGTACGGGAGCCGGATGCTCTGGTACGTCTCCAGCACCCTGACGGAGCTCTTCGGCCCGGCGCTGCTCTTTCGCATCCGCGAGGCGGAATTCATCGTCTTTTCGCCCAACACCACCCAGGAGGTGTTCCTGGGCCGGTGCGGCCGCCTGCGATCCATCCTGCAGCGCCGCTACCCCCGGCAGATCCGCATCGGCCGCGCCTGGGCGGACGGCGTCTTTACCGGGCGGCGTCTGGCCGCGGAGGCCAGGGAGGCCATGCGTGCAGAGCGGGCCGAAATCCTGGCAGAGCGTCCGCTTCCGGCAGCGGGGACGGCGTGCGGCTCTGCTGCCGGCGGAACGATGCAGGACGGACGGTTTACCGTCTACTTCCAGCCAAAGATTAACCTGCGGACCGGCACGCTTTCCGGCGCGGAGGCGCTGGCGCGCGGGAAAGAGGAGGACGGCACGATCATCCCGCCCGCCCAGTTTATCGAATCACTGGAGGAGTCCGGCATGATCCGGGACCTGGACCTCTTCGTCCTGAATCAGAGCCTTGCACAGGCGGATCGGTGGCGGGCGGCCGGCCTGGGGATCGTCCCGGTTGCCGTGAATCTGTCCCGGGAGACGCTGATCCACCCCTCTACGCTTGCCTCCATTCTGGCCATCCAGAGCCGCTATCCGGACGTTCCGGTTTCGGCGCTGGAGCTGGAGATCACGGAGCGGGGCGGCAGAATCGAAACGTCCGAATTCCAGGCCATCGTGGAGCGGTTCCGCGACTGCGGCCTGCGGCTGAGCCTGGACGATTTCGGGTCCCAGTACGCCAACCTGCCCCTCTTTACCAGCGTGAAGTTCGATACCGTCAAGATCGACCGCAGCCTGATCCAGGACCTGCCCGACAATCCCATCGGGCAGACGCTGGTGCAGGACATCGTGCAGATCTGCCGCACCCACCACATGAACTGTGTGGCGGAGGGCGTGGAGACCCGGGAGCAGCTGGACGTATTGCAGAAAATGGATTGCCCCTGTGCCCAGGGATTCTATTACGACCGCCCCCTGCCGGCCGGGGTGTTTGAGGAAAAGTACCTTCGGGACAGGGCGTCTGCCGTGCAGCGGCAGCGGAGTGAGGAGGAACAAGCATGAGTCATCCTGAAAACGTCTCAGCAAATCCGGCGGGCGCGAATGCACTGCAGGCTCCCCTGGTCATCGGCATCGGCGCCTCTGCCGGCGGGCTGGAAGCGCTGCAGCAGTTCTTCGGCTGCATGCCGCCCAACAGCGGCCTGAGCTTCGTGGTCGTGCAGCATCTGTCCCCGGACTACAAGAGCCTGATGGCCGACATTCTGAGCAAGCACACCGAGATGCCGGTCTACCAGGCGGAGAACGGCATGGCGGTCGAGCCGGACACCGTCTACCTGATCCCGCCCAAAAAGTTCATGACCATCCAGGGCGGAAAGCTGAATCTGACGGACTACGGGCCGGTCACGCCGAATCACCCCATCGACATCTTCTTCTCCTCTCTGGCCGAGGAGAAACGGGAGCACGCCATCGCGGTGGTCCTCTCCGGCACTGGGACCGACGGGACGAACGGCGTCAAAGCCGTCAAGGAGCACGGCGGCCTCGTCATCGCCCAGGCGCCGGAGAGCGCCAAGTTCGACGGGATGCCGCGGAGCGTCATCAACACCGGCCTGGCGGACTTCGTTCTCTCCCCGGAGGAGATTGCCGAGGAGATTCTGAACTTCTCCGGCAATCCCGCCCTGCTGCGCCCGCTCCGGAGCGACAGCCTCCTGCCGGATGAGGAGTCGCCGTTCTCCGAGGAGGAGACTCTGTCCCACATTTACACCATTCTGAAGAACGCCAGCGGCATCGATTTTACATACTACAAGCGCTCCACAATCCTCCGGCGCATTGAGCGGCGGATGCTGGTCACGCATACGGCAAGCCTGTCGGAGTTCGCCCACCTTCTGGGTGACAACGCCGAGGAGGTCCAGATCCTGGCCAAGGAGATTCTGATCGGTGTGACCAACTTCTTCCGGGAGCCGGCCTTTTTTGAAAAGCTCAAGTACAACGCCATCTACAAGATCGTGGAGCGGGCCAGGGAGGACGAGCCGATCCGCGTCTGGTCCGCCGGCTGCTCCACCGGCGAGGAGGCCTACTCCATCGCCATCCTGTTCCAGGAGGTCATGGAGGAGCTGAACGTCAAGCGGGATTTGAAGATCTTTGCCACGGACGTGGACAGCCGGGCCATTGAGCAGGCCGGGCGGGGCGTCTTTTCGGAAAATATCATCGACGACGTCACCCCCACCCGGCTGGCCAAGTATTTCCTGAAGGTGGGCGACCAGTACCAGATCTCCAAGGAGATCCGGCGGATGATCGTCTTTGCCACCCACAACATGTTCTCCGACCCGCCCTTCGGCAAACTGGACCTGATCTGCTGCCGGAACGTGATGATCTACTTCCAGCCGGTGATGCGCCGGGGCCTGTTCGCCATCTTCCATCAGGCGCTGAAAAACGGCGGCTTCCTGTTCCTGGGCAAGAGCGAGACAGCCGGGGAATACGTGAACCTCTTCAAGCCCGTCTGCAGCGCGGAGAAGATTTACGTCCACAAGGCCGAGGGCAAGGTGGAGGATCTGACGCCGCCCGCCTTCAACATTCCCAACATCCAGGCCATCTCCCTGAAGAGCATCCGGGCCGGCATGACCCAGAGCGAGGCTACCGTGATGGAGAGCCGCTACGTCCGGTTCCTGGAGCGCCATCTGCCCGCCACGGTGGTCCTCAACACGGAGAATACCGTCCTCCATTTCTTCGGCAACTACAGCGACTATCTGGCTCTGGCCCCGGGGCGGGCCTCCCTCAACTTCTTCCATATGCTCAGCAACGATCTCTCCCTGGTGTCGGCGACTGCCCTCAGCCGCTGCCGGAGCGAGCACGCCGCCGTCACCTATACCGACATCGCCGTGGACTGCCCCTCCGGCCGGAAGGTCATCAGTCTGACGGTGGAGCCGATCCCCAATGAGTCGGACGAGGACGACGGGCTGGTAGCCGTCCTCTTCCAGGAGCATACCGCGCCCGCCGTCGAGGGCGAGGTGGAGAAGTTCGACCTGGACGCCACGGCGGCCCGGCGCATCACCGATCTGGAGCGGGAATTCCAGGAGTCCCAGAACGACCTGCGGGCCACCATCCAGCGCCTGGAGACGGTCAACGGCGAGCTGCAGGCCGCCAACGAGGAGCTGCTCACGGCAAACGAGGAGCTGCAGAGCTCCACGGAGGAACTGCAGTCCGTCAACGAGGAGCTGTATACCGTCAATACCGAGCACCAGCTGAAGCTGGACGAGCTGACGATGATGACCGACGACCTGTCCAACTTCCTCTCCTCCACGATGATCGGCATTCTCTTCGTGGACAGCAACCTGAACATCCGCAAGTTCACGGAGTACGTGGGCCGGGAGTTCCAGCTCATGGAGCACGACATCGGCCGGCCCATCCAGATCTTCGCCCACAGCTTCCCCGACGAGGAGATCGAGCAGGACTGCAAGGCAGTCCTGAAGACCCTGACCTCCATCGACCGGGAGATCACCGCCATGAACGGGCGCTTCTACACGCTGCGCATCGCACCCTACCGCACCACGGACAACTCCATTCGCGGCCTCGTCATCACCATCATCGACAGCCTGGGGACCGCGCCCCGGCGCGGCGCGCAGGAGGAGGCGTAGGATTCCGATCCGCAGACAGAACGACACCACCGGCATCGCCGGTGGTGTCGTTTTCAGAGCAGGCCCCGCAGAGACGCTTCGGTCTCTGCGGGGCCAATGTATGCTGCCTCTGCCGCCGCTGCGGGCGACAGGCCGGGAGCGTTTACACGCACGACTGCTCGGTATTGGGGTCGAATAGGTGGATGCACTCGGGGAGCCAGTCGATCTCGACGGCGTCGGCGTGGTGGCCGGAGCCGCTGGTGGGGACGATGGCGACGATCTCGGTGCCGCCGGCGCGCAGGTGCAGGTGCTGCTCGCTGCCCATCATCTCCGAGACCTCCACGGCGGCAGGGATGCCGCCGTGCTCCAGCCGCACGTGTACCGGGCGGACGCCGGCGATCACCGGGCCGGCCGCGCGGCCGGACGCCCGCAGCGCCTCCTGCTGCCGCTCCGAGAGGACAAAGCGCCGCCCCAGGATCTCCGCCGCGTACTGGCCGTTCTCCACCACCAGCTGCGCATCCCGGAAGAAGTTCATCTGCGGCGTCCCG
>CAJFNY010000026.1 GCA_904395865.1 uncultured Oscillospiraceae bacterium | reverse complement strand
GGCTGAAGGTGTGGTCATGGCCCTGGAGCACCACGTCGATGTCGTACTCGTCGAAGATGGGCGTCAGCTGGGTGCGGAGGATCATGCCGTCGGTGTCGGAGTGATCCAGGCCGGTGCCGTAGATGTCCTGGTGGATCGTCACGACGCGCCAGGTGGCGTCCGGATCGGAGGCCACGGCCTCGCGGATGGCCAGCTCATGCTCGGCCACGTTGTAGTTGTTGGTGTTCAGGACGATGAACAGGCCCTCGCCGTAGGAGTAGTAGTAGTCGCCGCCGGCCTCCGTCTGGCCGTACTCCGTGGTGTTGGGGTTGTTGAAGTGGTACATGTAGTCGGGGTTCAGGGAGTCGTGGTTGCCGATGGTCGTGGCCACCGGCAGGCTGGCCAGGGCGTCGGGGGACAGGTAGCCGGCGTACTCCTCCTCCTTGGGCTGGCCGGTCTTGTTGACCTGGTCGCCGGCGGAGATGATGAAGCTGACGTCGGGGTTCTGCGCCGTGGCGATCTCCAGGGTGCGGTTCCAGCCGAAGGCGTCGTTCCGGGCGGCGGTGTTGGCGGCGCCGGAATCGGCCACCAGCGCCTCGCCGTTCTGGGGCTGGCCCTTGGAGGCGCCCACCTGCGGGTCGCCCACGTAGAGCATCTTGACGGAGTCGAAGCTGTGGGTCTCATACGTCTCCACGTCGGTCTCCACGCCGTTCTTCTCCACGGTGTAGTAATAAGTGGTGTTGGCCTCCAGGCCGGTGACGGTCACGTGGTTGTAGTCGTACGCCACGCCGTCGGTGAGGCTGGTGTCCACGGCGTCGGCGGTACCGCGGAACGTGCGGAGGTTGTTCCGGTCGGTGCCGAAGTGCACCACGGGCGTGGCCTCCGTGCCCTCCTCCGTCCGGCTGTACCAGGCGAAGTTCAGCTCCGTCTCATCCTCGCCGGGGGTCAGGGAAACCTGGGTGTAGTCGCCGGAGAGGGTCTCCCACTCCTGGCACCAGGCCTGCCACTCGGCCGAGCCGCCGGTGACGGTGGCGTCGTTGTAGCCGCCGGCCGTGGCGGCCAGGACCGCGGGGCACATGCCCAGCAGCAGCGCGCCGCTGACGGCACCGGCAAGAATCTTCTTCCACTTCTGCATGCTTCTTACTTCCTTTTCTGTGGTATTCTAGTTTTTACAACCGGCTGCATTATATCACTGCAAAAAATGGCTTTCAACCGGAGTTTCAAAAGATTATCACAACTTTTACATGGATTTTACACGAGCAGCCGGCGCTCATATCCTGCCGGAGCCGGATTTCCGGCGGGGCGGCCGTTGACTTTCCGGGGCGCTTGCGGTAAAATAAATCCTTAGAAACGACGCGGGAGGTTGCGCGATGGGATACGTTCTGACAGGCGGCCGCGTGTGGACGGGCGCGGGCTTCGAGCGGACGGAGGTTGCCGTCCGCGGCGGGCGAATTGTTTCTGTTTCGCCCTCGGCAGACCGTACCGGCTGCACGGTGATCCAATTGAATGATCGGCTTCTGGTGCCGGGTTTCGTAGATGTGCACGTTCATCTCCGCGAGCCCGGCTTTTCTTATAAGGAAACGATCCGCACCGGCACCGAGGCGGCCGCCGCCGGCGGGTACACCATGGTGCTGCCCATGCCGAACCTGAAACCGGTGCCCGACGGCCCGGAGGCGCTGCAGCAGGAGCTGACGGCCATCGGCCGCGACGCCCAGGTGGGCGTCCTGCCCTACGGGGCCATCACCCGGGGCGAGCGGGGAGAGGAGCTGGCGGATCTGGAGGCCATGGCCCCGTACGTGGCCGGCTTCTCCGACGACGGCCGCGGCGTCCAGTCTGACGACGTGATGCGCGCCGCCATGGCCGAGGCCCGGCGGCTGGACAGGCCCATCGTGGCCCACTGTGAGGTCAACGAGCTGCTCCGCGGCGGCTGCATCCACGACGGCGACTGGGCCCGGGCCCACGGCTTCCCGGGCATCTGCTCCGAGAGCGAGTGGAAGCAGGTGGAGCGGGACCTGAAGCTGGTGGAGGAGACGGGCTGCCGGTACCACGTCTGCCACGTGTCCACCAGGGAGAGCGTCGCCCTGATCCGCGCGGCCAAGGCCCGGGGCCTGCCGGTGACGTGCGAGACGGGGCCGCACTATCTGGTCCTCTGCGACGAGGACCTGCAGGACGACGGCCGCTTCAAGATGAACCCGCCCCTGCGGTCCCGGGCCGACCGGGAGGCGCTGATCGAGGGGCTGCTGGACGGCACCATCGACTGCATCGCCACCGACCACGCGCCCCACAGCGCGGAGGAGAAGGCCAGGGGCCTCCGGGGCAGCGCCATGGGCGTCGTGGGGCTGGAGACGGCTTTCCCGATCCTCTACACGTACCTGGTGCAGCCGGGCATCGTGCCGCTGGACGTGATCCTCGACCGGCTCATCACCCGGCCGCGGCAGATCTTCGGCCTCCGCGGCGGAAAGATCGCCCCCGGCGAGGTCGCCGACCTGACGGTGCTGAATCTCGACTGCCCGGGGACGGTGGACCCGGAGACGTTCCGCTCCATGGGCCGGGCCACGCCGTTCGCCGGCATGGCCGTGGCGGCGGCGGTGGACATGACCTTCGTGGCCGGCGACCCGGTCTGGGACCGGGCGGACCGGCCGGCCGACGTGACCATGACGCTGACGACAAAACGGCAGCTGACGAAGGACGTCTGGGAGCTGACCTTCTCCGGCGATACGGCGGCCATCGCCCGGCCGGGGCAGTTCGTCAACGTCCTGGTGGACGGCTGCTTCCTGCGCCGGCCCATCTCCGTGTGCGACTGGGCCGAGGGCCGGCTGACGCTCATCTGCCGCGCCCAGGGCGCCGGCACCCGGCGGCTCTGCGCCGCCGAGCCGGGCACGGCGTTCGACGTGCTCACGGGCCTGGGCAACGGCTACGACGTCTCCCGAGTCACCGAAAAGACGGTCCTCATCGGCGGCGGCGTGGGCGTCCCGCCCCTGTACGCCCTGGCCCGGGCCCTGCTGGCCCGGGGGATCACGCCCACCGTGGCACTGGGCTTCAACACGGCCGACGACGTGTTCTACGCCGACGAGTTTGCGGCCCTGGGCTGCCCGGTGCGTCTGGCCACCGTGGACGGCAGCCGCGGGACGAAGGGTTTCGTCACCGACCTGATCGGGGACGAGGACTACGCCTTCTGCTGCGGTCCCGAGCCCATGCTCAGGGCCGTGTGGAAGCTGCCGCAGCTGCGGGGCGGCCAGTTCAGCTTCGAGGAGCGCATGGGCTGCGGCTTCGGCGCCTGCATGGGCTGCACGTGTGAGACGAAGTACGGCCACAAGCGCATCTGCAAGGACGGCCCCGTGCTGGAAAAGGAGGAGATCGTATGGTAGACCTGTCCGTCACGCTGTCCGGCGTCCGGCTGGACAACCCCATCATCCCCGCCAGCGGCACCTTCGGCTACGGCCGGGAGTTCGCCCGGTTCTACGACCTGAACGTGCTGGGCAGCATCTCCTTCAAGGGCACCACCGCCGCGCCCCGGCTGGGCAACCCCACGCCGCGGATCGCCGAGGCCCCGGCCGGCATGCTCAACGCCGTGGGCCTGCAGAACCCGGGCATTGATGAGGTGGTCTCCGAGGAGCTGCCGCAGCTGGCCCGGCTGTGCCACAAGCCGCTGATCGCCAACGTGGGCGGCTTCTCCCTGGACGAGTACGCGGCCCTGTGCCGCCGGCTGTCGGAGCCGGACTGCAGCCAGGTGGCCATCCTCGAGGTGAACATCAGCTGCCCCAACCTCCACTGCGGCGGCGAGAACTTCGGCTCCAGCGCGGCCGGGGCCGCGGCGGTGACGAAGGCCGTCCGGGCCGTCACCGACAAGCCCGTCTACATGAAGCTCTCGCCCAACGTCACCGACATCGCCGAGATCGCCCGGGCCTGCGAGGCCGAGGGCGCCGACGGCATCAGCCTCATCAACACGCTGCTGGCCATGCGCATCGACCTGAAGACCCGCCGCCCCGTGCTGGCCAACGGCACCGGCGGCCTGTCCGGCCCGGCGGTGCTGCCGGTGGCCGTGCGGATGGTCTACCAGGTGTACGAGGCGGTGCGGCTGCCGATCATCGGCATGGGCGGCGTGACCACGGCAGAGGACGCCGCGGAGCTGATGCTGGCCGGCGCTGCGGCCGTGGAGGTGGGCGCGGCCAACCTGCGGGACCCGTACGCCTGCAAGAAGATCATCGAGGACCTGCCCGCCGTCTGCCGGCGGCTGGGCGTGACGAAACTGAGCGAACTGACAGGAGGCGCGCATTCATGAAGAAAGACGTCATCATCGCCCTGGATTTCCCCACCCGGCAGGAGACCCTGGCGTTTCTGGACCGGTTCCCGGAGCCGAAGCCCTTCGTGAAGATCGGCATGGAGCTGTTCTACGCCGAGGGGCCGGACATCGTCCGGGAGATCAAGGCCCGGGGCCACCGGATCTTCCTGGACCTGAAGCTCCACGACATCCCCAACACCGTCAGGCGGGCCATGGCCGTGCTGAGCCGGCTGGACGTGGACATGGTCAACCTCCACGCTGCCGGCGCCTCCGCCATGATGCGGGCGGCCCTGGAGGGGCTGACCCGGCCCGACGGCACCCGCCCGCTGCTGATCGCCGTGACGCAGCTGACGTCCACCGACGCGGCCGCCCTGAAGGACGAGCTGCTCATCGGCACCCCCATGGAGGAGACGGTGCTGCGGTACGCCCAAAACGCCGCCCGCAGCGGGCTGGACGGCGTCGTCTGCTCGCCGCTGGAGGCCCGGACCGTCAAGAACGCCTGCGGCGACGGCTTCCTGACCGTCACCCCCGGCATCCGCTTCGCCGACGGCGATGCCGGCGACCAGAAGCGGATCATGACGCCGGAGAAGGCCGGCGGCGCCGGCTGCGACTACATCGTCGTGGGCCGGCCCATCACCCAGGCCGCCGACCCGGCGGCTGCGTACGCCCGCTGCCTGCGGGAGTTTCTCGGATAATACACCGGAAAGGGAGAAGCATATGGAGAATCTAGAAAAGAAAATTGCCCGGGGGCTGCTGTCCATCGGCGCCGTGTTCCTGCGGCCCGACGAGCCTTTCACCTGGGCCAGCGGCATCCAGAGCCCCATCTACTGCGACAACCGCCTGACGCTGACGGCGCCGGCCGTCCGCACGGAGATCGAGGAGGGCCTCTGCGGCCTGATCCGCGCCCACTTCCCGGAGGCGGAGGTGCTCATGGGCACGTCCACCGCCGGCATCCCCCACGCGGCCATCTGCGGCCACCTGATGGGCCTGCCCATGGGCTACGTCCGCTCCGGCAACAAGGACCACGGCCGCGGCAACCGCATCGAGGGCCGGCTGGAGCCGGGCCAGAAGGTGGTGGTGGTGGAGGACCTGATCTCCACCGCCGGCAGCTGCGTCGAGGTGGTGGAGGCGCTGCGGGAGGCCGGCGCGGAGGTGCTGGGCATCGTCAGCATCTTCACGTACGGCATGCAGCGGGGCCTGGACCGGCTGGCCGCGGCCAACACCGTCAACTACAGCCTCTCCAACTTCGACGCCGTCTGCGAGGCGGCCGCCGAGGAGGGCTACATCAAGCCGGAGGACATCGCGCGGCTGAAGAAGTTCCGCGACAATCCCTCCGACGCCAGCTGGAGAAAGTGAGGAAACTGCCCATGAGACATCTCATTGATATCACCGACCTGACCGTCCAGGAGATCGACGAGCTGATCGCCACGGCCGAAGACATCATCGCCAACCCGGCCCGGTACGCCGAGGTCTGCCACGGCAGGAAGCTGGCCACGCTGTTCTTCGAGCCCTCCACCCGGACGCGCCTGTCCTTCGAGGCGGCCATGCTCGACCTGGGCGGCAAGACCCTGGGCTTCGCCGACGCCGCCACCAGCTCGGCCTCCAAGGGCGAGACCGTGGGCGATACGGTGCGCGTCGTCTCCTGCTACGCCGACATCATCGCCATGCGCCATCCCAAGGAGGGCGCGCCGTACGCGGCGGCCCAGGTGGCCACGGTGCCCATCATCAACGCCGGCGACGGCGGCCACAACCACCCCACCCAGACGCTGACCGACCTGCTGACCATCCACCGGGAGCGCGGCAGCCTCGACAACTTCACCATCGGCTTCTGCGGCGACCTGAAGTTCGGCCGGACGGTGCACTCCCTGGTGGCGGCCCTGTCCCGCTGCAAGGGCATCAAGTTCGTGTTCATCTCCCCGCCGGAGCTGCGGATCCCCGACTACGTCAAGGAGAACACCCTTGACCCCCTGGGCCTGCCGTACACCGAGGTGGAGAGCATGGAAGACGCCATGCCCGAGCTGGACGTCCTCTACATGACCCGCGTGCAGAAGGAGCGGTTCTTCAACGAGGCCGACTACCTGCGCCTCCGCGACACGTACATCCTCGACCCGGAGAAGCTGTCCGCCGCCAAGCCGGAGATGCGGATTCTCCACCCGCTGCCCCGCGTCAACGAGATCACCGTGGACGTGGACAAGGATCCCCGCGCCTGCTACTTCAAGCAGGTGGCCAACGGCAAGTTCGTCCGCATGGCGCTGATCATGAAGCTTTTGGAGGTGCACGCATGAACATTGACAGCATTCACAACGGCTACGTCCTGGACCACATCAAGGCCGGCCGGAGCATGGACATCTACCGCTACCTGAAGCTCAACGAGCTGGACTGCTCGGTGGCCATCATCAAGAACGTCAAGAGCAACAAGATGGGCAAGAAGGACATCATCAAGATCGACTCGCTCATCGACCTGGACCTGACCGTCCTGGGCTACATCGACCCGGGCATCACCATCAACATCATCCGGGACGGCCAGCTGCTGGAGAAGAAGCCCCTGGAGCTGCCGAAGCGGATCGTCAACATCATTCGCTGCAAGAACCCCCGCTGCATCACTGTGGCCGAGCCGCAGCTGGATGCCATCTTCCTCCTGAGCCACAAGGCCAACGGCAAACGCACCTACCGCTGCGCCTACTGTGACACGGAGCATTCCCGCTGAAGGGAGGTGCGGACATGGATCAGCAGCAGTACGTCTGCGCCAAGTGCGGCTGCCGGAGCTACGAGAGCGACCAGTTCCAGGCCACCGGCGGCAACTTCGCCAAGATCTTCGACGTGCAGAACAAGCGTTTCATCACCATCAGCTGCACCCGCTGCGGCTACACGGAGCTCTTCCGCGCCGAAACCAGCGCCGGGTGGAACATCCTGGATTTCCTCATGGGCAGCTGACCCCATCCGACAACGACGCCCCTCCCGGCTTTGCCGGGAGGGGCGTTCGCCTGTCAAAAAATTCTCACGTGAGACCTTTGGGCACGTTCTTTGCAGAGGGCGCGGCTTCCGGCAGCGGCGTGTCGTGGCGCAGGAGCGTCCCATCCACGTCGGTGAGAAAGACGAGCGGTTCGTTCATGGTGTCCCTCCGGTGTTCGCAGAAATGGGGCCGGCAGCGGTCCTGCCGGCCCCGTTGGAGCGCTGCTGCTTACGCCTCGGGCGGCTCCAGACCCAGACGGCGGTACATGGTCTTTTTCACGGCGCGGAGGATGTTCTGGTACCCGGTGCAGCGGCACAGGTGGCCCGACAGCAGCTTGCGCAGCTCGTCGTCGGAGTAGAGCTTGCCGGACTCCAGAATCTCCACGGCCGACAGGATGACGCCCGGCGTACAGAAGCCGCACTGGACGGCGGCCTCGTCCACGAAGGCCTGCTGGATGTCGCTGAGCTCGCCGTTGGGGCCCAGCAGGCTCTCCAGCGTGCGGATCTCCTTGCCGTCGGCCCAGACGGCCAGGTAGATGCAGGAGTTGAAGCACTCCCCGTCGATGAGCACGTTGCACGCGCCGCACTCGCCCACCTCGCAGCCCTTCTTCACAGAAGTCAGGTGGTAGTCGTTGCGGAGCATGTCCGTCAGCGAGGCGCGGACGTCCACCATCCGCTCCACGTCCCGGCCGTTGAGCCGGCATCTGACCAGCTTGTACTGCGCCATTATCGTGCACCTCCCGCCAGCTCGATGGATTTCCGCAGGGCGCGCCGGGCCAGCTCCACGGCGATGTGCTCACGGAAGGCCTTGGAGGCCCGCCAGCTGTCCCGCGGGTGAATGTCGGTCAGGACCGCCCGGGCGAAGGCCTCGACGGTCTCGTCGTCGGGGGCGCGGCCGCGGGCCGCCGCCTCGGCGGCGGGGCAGCGGCAGGGCACCGGGCCGGCCACGCCGTAGGCGATCCGCGCGTCGGCGATGGTGCCGTCGGCCGCCAGCTTCACGTTGACGGAGCAGCCGGTGGTGGCAATGTCCATGGCGTTGCGCATGGCGTACTTGATGTAGTGGCCGCGGTAGCCCTCGTAGGCGGCCCGGGGAATGCGGATGGCCGTCTGGATTTCGCCGGGGCGCAGGTCCACCCTGCCGGCGCCCAGGTAGAAGTCGGCGATGGGCACCTGGCGGACGCCGTCCGGCCCCGTCAGCTCCACCACGGCGTCCCAGGCGAAGAGCGTCGAGGCCGAGTCGGCCGAGGTGACGCCGTTGCACGTGTTGCCGCCGATGGTGCCGATGTTGCGGATCTGCGGGCCGCCCACCTGGTCCACGGCCTCGCCCAGCACGGCAATGTGCTGCTGGATCAGCGGGTCCTTCGTGATGTGGGAAAAGCTGGTGAGGCTGCCGATGCGCAGCGTGCCGTCGTCCTCCAGGGAGACGCCGCGCAGCTCGTCGAGCCCGTAGATGCTCAGCAGGGAGCAGCCGGCCAGCTTGCCCTCCCGCAGCTTGATGAGCACGTCGGAGCCGCCGGCGATGACGACGGCCTCGGGATGGGCCAGGCGCAGGGCCACGGCGTCGGCCACGCTGGTGGCCTCGTAGAGGGCCTGGATGTCATACATGGCTTCGGCCTCCTTTCAGAGCAGACCGGCTTCGCGGAAGCGGTCGAACAGGATGTGGGGCGTGACGGGCGTCCGGTTGACGGCGACGCCGGTGGCGTTGAGAATGGCGTTCCGGATGGCCGGCGCGCCGGAGCAGGCCGGCGGCTCGCCCAGGGCCTTGGTGCCGTAGGGGCTGGTGGGCTCCGGGTTCTCCACGAAGCGGACCTCCAGATCCGGGTGGTCCATGGTGGTGGAGAGCTTGTAGTCCAGCAGGTTGTTGTTCAGGGCGCGGCCCGTCCTGGGGTCGAACTTCAGCTCCTCACTGAGGCCGTAGCCGATGGCCATGGACATGCCGCCGTGGACCTGGGCCTCGGCCAGCTGCGGGTTGATGAGGCGGCCGCAGTCGTGGACGTTGACCATCCGCAGCAGCCGGACCTTGCAGAGCGGAATGTCCACCTCCACCTCGGCGAAGCTGCAGCCGAAGGAGTAGGCGTTGTTCTTGATCTGGTACGTGCTCTCGGCCGTCAGGTGCTGGCTGTGCTCCAGGGAGTAGAGGGCCGTGGTGGCCAGCTCGCCCACGGACAGGAGCACGCGGCCGTCGCTCCTGCGGACGATGTTCCCGTCCGCGATGTCCAGCAGCCAGGCGTCCTGCCGCGTGACCTCCTGGGCGTATTTGAGGATCCGCTCCTTCAGCAGCTCCGCCGTCTGCCGGATGGAGAAGCCGCCCACGTACGTCTGGCGCGAGGCGTAGGCGCCGGTGCCGAAGGGAGTGATGTCGGTGTCCTGGGTGGAGACCATGTGGACGTTCTCCACCGGGATGCCCAGGGCCTCGGCGGCCATCTGGGCGAAGGCCGTGTCGCAGCCCTGGCCGATTTCGGTCTCGCCGGTCTGCACCTGGACGGAGCCGTCCTGGTTGAGCACCATGCGGCACGAGCTGGACTCCAGGGAGATGGGCCAGACGGCCGTGTTGTACCAGAACAGCGCCATGCCCACGCCGCGGCGGACGGGGCCGGTCTGGTTCCGGTACGCCGCCTGCTTGCGGCGGAAGTCGATGGCCTCCATGCCCTTGTCCATGACCTGGTTGAAGGTGTCGAAGTAGTTCTCGTTCTTGGAGAAGCCGTCCACGTACCCCACGGGCATCACGTGCTGCCGGCGGAAGTCCACGGGGTCGGCGCCCATGGCCCGGCAGACGTCCTCCATGTGGGCCTCGCCGGCGAACATGGCCTGGGGGATGCCGTAGCCGCGCATGGCGCCGGCGGCCGGCAGGTTCGTGTAGACGGTCCAGCCGTCGCACTCCAGGTTGTCGCAGGGGTACATCTGCGGGAAGGCGTTGGTGCCCTTGGCGCAGATGCTGTGGCCGTGGGAGGCGTAGGCGCCCTGGTTGGAGAAGCACTCGAACTTCCGGGCGGCGAAGGTGCCGTCGGGCCGGACCCAGGTGATGATGTGGAAGCGGATGGCGTGGCGGACGCGGTTGGAGACGAACGTCTCCTCGCGGCTGCAGTCCAGCTTCACCGGTCGGCCGCCCACCTGGGTGGTCAGCCAGGCGCAGAGGGGCTCGTACAGCGCGTCCTGCTTGTTGCCGAAGCCGCCGCCGATGTACGGCTTGATGATGCGCACCTTGCCCCACGGGATGCCCAGGGCCTGGCCCACCACCCGGCGGATGATGTGCGGGATCTGGGTGGAGCTGACCACCACGACCCGCCCGGCCTCCATATGGGCCACGCAGATGTGGTTCTCAATGTGGCAGTGCTGCACCGTGGGCGTCTCGTACCAGCCCTCCACCTTGGTGAGGCCCGGCTCGGCGATGGCCGCGGCGTAGTCGCCGCGGCGGACCTCCGTGTGGCCGACGACGTTGCCGGGGAACTCGTCGTGGAGCTGCGGCGCGTCCGGTGCCATGGCCTCCTGGACGTCCAGGACGAAGGGGCGCTCGTCGTACTCCACCCGGAGGGCGCGGACGGCCTGGGCCGCCGCCACCTCGTTCTCGGCGATGACGGCGGCGATGTCGTCGCCGTAGTAGCGGACGTGGGTGTTCAGCAGCAGCCGGTCGGCGATGTCCTGATGGTGCGGGTCGGTGGACCAGGGGTGGCCGGCGGTGGGGAACTGGTAGGGCGGCACGTCGAAGCAGGTCAGCACTTTCACCACGCCGGGGATGGCTTCGGCGGCCGACGTGTCGATGGAGCGGACGCAGCCGTGGGCAATTTCCGCATGCTTGATCTTGGCCACCAGCGCGGAGGCCCCGCAGAGGTCGTCGGTGTACTGGGCGCGGCCGGCGGCCTTATCGTAGGCATCCACGCGGGGAATGCTCTTGCCTACAACCATGATAACCCTCCTTCGTAAAATTCTGGATTTCCCGCCGAAAGCGGGCTTTGTCTGGCGATATCATACCACAAATCGACGCCGGAGGAAAGGACGGCGCGTGATACTATCTCAAGAATCATGGGCCGGCCGTTGCGCCGGGCGGGAAAAGTGGGTATACTGAGACGGGAGGTGAGCGCAATGGCATTGCGGGTGGGCTGCGTGCTCATGGCGGCGGGGGAGTCCCGCCGGTTCGGCGGGGACAAGCTGGCCGCGGAGCTCCACGGCCGGGCGCTGCTGGAGCGGGCCATGGACGCGGCGGATCCGGCGTTGTTTGCCGACCGGGTGGCCGTCGTCTCCCGGCCGGAGACGGCGGCGCGGGCGGCGGCCCGCGGCTTCCGCGTGGTCATCAACGACCGGCCTGCGGACGGCCTGAGCCGGACCGTGCGCCTGGGCACCGAGGCCCTGGCGGACTGCGACGGCATCCTGTACCTGGTGGCGGACCAGCCGCAGCTGACGGCGGAGACCGTGGCGCGGGTGGTGGCCCGGTGGCGCCTGGCCCCGGACCGGATCGCGGCGGCGGCCCACGGCCAGCGGCGGGGGAACCCGTGCCTCTTCCCGCGGGCCCTGTTCCCGGAGCTGCGGGCCTTGGAGGGCGACCGCGGCGGCACCGTCGTCATCCGCGCCCACGCGGCGCGGCTGCTGCTGGTGGAGACGCCGGAGGCGGAACTGACCGACGTGGACACGCCGGCGGCCCTGTCGGCCCTGGCCGGCGCCGGGGAGGCGTGAAGCGGCGGAAAGCGGCCCTTCGTCAGCATCCGGGCTGACGAGGGCCGCTGTTTTCATTTACTTCTTCTTCCGTTCGTACGGCGTGTCCGCCAGGGGCAGAGAGGTGCGGAACTTGCCGTCGTAGCGGAAATAGGCGTCGGCCACGGCCGGCGGCGTGGGAATCGCGGTGATCTCGCCCAGGCCGATGGCGCCGCAGGCCAGGTTCAGCCCCGGCCGCTCCACCAGGATGGCCTGGACCTTCGGGATCTGGTTGGCCCGGAAGAGGCCCAGGGTGCCGAACTTGGCCGTGGGGCGGCAGTTGTCCAGCGGGTACTGCTCCGTCAGGGCGAAGCCCAGGGACATGACGACGCCGCCCTCGATCTGCCCCTCGCAGGAGATGGGGTTGACGGCCTTGCCCACGTCGTGGGCCGCGACGATGCGCTCCACGCGGCCGTCGTCGCCGAGGATGCACACCTGGGTGGCGTAGCCGTACGCCACGTGGCTGACGGGGTTGGGCACGTCGGCGCCCAGAGGGTCGGTCTTGGCCAGGTACGTGCCGCGGAACTCGCGGCCGTTGAGGGCCTCCAGCGGCCGGTCGCCCAGGGCCTCCTTCAGGGCGCGGCAGGCCCGGAGGCACGCCTCGCCGGTGATCAGCGTCTGGCGGGAGCCGGACGTGGTGCCGGAGTCGGGGGCGTCGAAGGTGGTGGAGTGCTCGTAGACCACCTGGTCCCGGCGGACGCCGGCGCCCTCGCACGTCATCTGCACCAGCACCGTGCCCAGCCCCTGGCCGATGCACGACGCGCCGGCGTGGATGTGGATCTTCCCGTCCTGCACCACCAGGCGCACGCGGCCCGTGTCCGGCAGGCCGACGCCGACGCCGGCGTTCTTCATGGCGCAGGCGATGCCGGCGTACCTGGCGCTCTCGTAGTACGGCTTCACGGCCAGCAGCGTCTCCACCAGACCGGTGGACTCGTCGACGATCTGCCCGTTGGGCAGCTCCTGGCCGGGGCGGATGGCGTTGCGGAAGCGGATCTCCCACGGGCTGATGCCCACGATGTCGGCCATCTGGTTGAGCAGGCTCTCGATGGCGAAGCACGACTGGGTCACGCCGAAGCCGCGGAACGCGCCGGCCGGTGGGTTGTTGGTGTAGTAGGCGTAGCCGTCGATCTGGAAATTCTGATAGTTGTACGGCCCGGCGGCGTGGGTGCAGGCCCGCTCCAGCACCGGCCCGCCCAGGGAGGCGTACGCCCCGGTGTCGGCGATGATGTTGGCCGCCACGCCCTGGATGATGCCGTTCTCGTCGCAGCCCAGGGCGAATTCCATCTCCATGGGGTGGCGCTTGGGGTGGATCAGGATGCTTTCCGCCCGGGTCAGCTTGACCTTCACCGGCCGCTTCGTCAGGTACGCCACCAGCGCCGCGTGGTGCTGGACCGTCACGTCCTCCTTGCCGCCGAAGCCGCCGCCCACCAGCAGGTTCTTCACCTTCACCAGCTCCGGCGGCAGGCCCAGCATGCGCATGGTCTCCTGCTGCGTGTCGTAGACGCCCTGGTCGGACGTCAGGATCATGACGCCCTCGCCGTCGGGGTACGCCACGGCGCACTCCGGCTCCAGGAACGCGTGCTCCGTGAACGGCGTCGTGAACCGCTGGGTCAGCACGTGGGGCGACCGGGCGATGGCCAGGGCGGCGTTGCCCCGCTGGATGTGCTTGTGGGCCAGCAGGTTGCCCGTCCGGTGGACCAGCGGCGCGTCGTGCAGCATGGCCTCGGCCGGGGAACGCACCGGCTCCAGCTCCTCGTAGTCCACCTCCACCAGCTCCTTGGCCCGGGCCAGGATCTCCTGGGTCTCGGCGGCGACGATGCAGATGGCGTCGCCCAGGTAGTGGGTGATATCGCCCACGGCGATCATCGTGTCCCAGTCCTTGACCAGGTGGCCCACCTTGTTGATGCCGGGGATGTCCTCGGCGGTGAACACGCCCACGACGCCGGGCAGGGCTTTGGCCTGCTCCGTGCGGATGGCCAGCACCCGGGCGCGGGGGTACTTGCTGCGGACGGCGCTGGCGTAGATCATGCCGTCCAGGTACACGTCGTCGGGGTAGATGCCGGTGCCCAGGACTTTCTCGGCCGCGTCCAGCCGCGGCACGCGGCCGCCCACGCGCCAGTCCTCGTCCTCAGGCGGGACGGCGCCGGCGCGGAGGTACTGCCCGGCCAGACGGATGGCCTCGATGATCTTCACGTAGCCGGTGCAGCGGCAGATGTTGTTGCGGATGGCGTAGGCGGCCTCCTCCTCGGAGGGGTCGGGATTCTCGTCCAGCAGGGCCTTGGCGCTGAGCACCATGCCGGGGATGCAGAAGCCGCACTGGACGGCGCCGGCCCGGCCGAAGGCGGCGGTGTAAACTTCCTTCTCGAAGGGCGACAGGCCCTCGACGGTCACCACGTGCTTGCCCTCCAGCTTGGCAGTGGTGGGGACGCAGGCCCGCGTGGGCTTCCCGTCGATGAGCACGGTGCAGGTGCCGCAGGCGCCCTCGCTGCAGCCGTCCTTGACCGAGGTCAGGCGAAGCGTGTCCCGCAGGAAGCGGATGAGCTTTTCGCTGCCGGAAGCAGTGACCGCCTGGCCGTTGACAAAAAACGTCGCCATGTGGATTCCTCCTGCCGTTACAGACCTGAAAATTTTTGCATTCTCCTAAAAAACAGTATACTCGGTTTCTGCGGAAAAGGCAAGGACTCGCGCCCAAAAAGGGACGCCGCTGGAAATCAGACTGTCGAAAAACCGCTCCGGCCGAAGGATTCGGAGGGAGGGATCGTGTGAAAGGCTGCTCCGCAGAGCGTGCCGGAGCGCAACCGCCCGCTATGCGGGCGGCACTTGGCGCGGAGGCGGAACCGTCAGGGTTCCCTTTCGCGTTCAATCAAACCCGGATTTGCAACTTTTTGAAGTTGCAAATTCGTGAGCATCTCGTCAAAAAATTCTCGCTAAGAGACTTTTTTGACGAGATGAAATATTAAATAAATGTGAAGATTGCCCAAGCTTCACAAAGGAAAACGGGGCAAAGAATCGCGTTTTATACAAAATAACTGATGCATACCGGCTTTACACCGGGGGCAAAATGGGATATAATAGGAGCATCTGACGAGACCGCAATTGAATTGGAGGAAATATCATTATGTCTATTAAGATCGGCATCAATGGCTTCGGCCGCATCGGCAGATTCGTCTTCCGCGCCGGCATCAACAGTGCGGACATCGAGTTCCTGGGCATCAACGATCCCGGCATGACCCCGGACTATATGGCCTATATGCTGAAGTACGATACCATGCACGGCCACTTCGACGGAGAGGTCTCCTACACCGACCACTCCATCATCGTCAACGGCAAGGAGATCCAGTTCTACACCAAGTTCAACCCCGCCGAGATTCCGTGGGGCGAGCTGGGCGTTGAGTACGTCGTGGAGTCCACCGGCCTGTTCCTGACGAAGGAGAAGGCCCAGGGCCACCTGGACGCCGGCGCCAAGAAGGTCATCATGTCCGCGCCCTCCAAGGACGACACCCCGATGTTCGTCTGCGGCGTCAACCTGGACAAGTACACCACCGACATGAACTTCGTCTCCAACGCCTCCTGCACCACCAACTGCCTGGCCCCCATCGCCAAGGTCCTGAACGACAACTGGGGCATCACCGACGGCCTGATGACGACCGTCCACTCCACCACCGCCACCCAGAAGACCGTTGACGGCCCGTCCAAGAAGGACTGGAGAGGCGGCCGCGCCGCTTCCGGCAACATCATCCCCTCCTCCACCGGCGCCGCCAAGGCTGTGGGCAAGGTCATCCCCGAGCTCAACGGCAAGCTGACCGGCATGTCCATGCGTGTGCCCACCCTGGACGTCTCCGTGGTCGACCTGACCGTCAACCTGGCCAAGCCCGCCAAGTACGAGGAGATCTGCGCCGCCATGAAGAAGGCCTCTGAGGGCGAGCTGAAGGGCATCCTGGGCTACACCGAGGACGCCGTCGTCTCCTCCGACTTCCTGGGCGACACCCGCACCTCCATCTTCGACGCCGACGCCGGCATCGCCCTGACCGACACCTTCGTGAAGGTCGT
>CAJFNY010000025.1 GCA_904395865.1 uncultured Oscillospiraceae bacterium | reverse complement strand
GTGGGTGAAGGGCTCGCCGGCGAAGTACTTCTCCATGAACTCCTCGGAGGTCTCGGCCACCTGCTCGTTGATGTTGTCCATGTAGACCTCGACGCGGGCGGCGTCGTCGTGGGACAGCTCCACCTTCTTGCCGTTCAGGTCGAAGCCCTGGCCGGTGAGCACGTCCACGTAGCCGTTGATCTTCTTGTTCTCATAGATGGGGAACATGAACGGGATGATGGCAGTGCTCAGCTTCACGTGCATGTAGTCCAGCGTCGTGAAGAAGTCGCTGTTCTCCTCGTCCAGGCGGGACATGAACAGGAACGTGGGCACCTCCGACTCCTTGAGCTGCTTCCAGCTCTTCTCCGCGCCGACGCTCAGGCGGCCCTTGGCGCCGGCGACGATGATCGCCGAGTCGCAGACCTTCAGGGACTGGAGCATCTCACCGGCGAAGGCGCTGAAGCCCGGGTTGTCGAGGATATTCAGCTTGCTGCCCTGAAATTCGACGGGGATGATCGAGGTGGCGATGGAGTAGCCGCGCTTGATCTCCTCCGGATCGAAGTCGCTGACGGTGTTGCCGTCCGTGACCTTCCCCAGGCGGTCGCTGCCCTTGGTGACGTACAGCAGGCACTCGGCCAGCGTCGTCTTCCCGTCTCCGCCGTGCCCCATCAGGCAGATATTTCGAATGTCCTTGGCAGTATACATGTTGAATTTCTCCTTTCCTGGAGGACAACTCAGGCTATCATTCTCTCAATCCAGCTCGCATTGTCCATCGGCAAAGCCGACTTTAGGGAATATTATACGCGGAAACCGAAGGGTTTTCAATGTATCGCACAAGATTTTTTCCGTAGCTGCGCAAGTTTTGTGCAGTCCGCTCAATTTCGTCCGAAAATTTGGGCACATTGACCCGGCTGCGGCCGCCCGGACTCACTTTCCGGCCAGCGTCGTCAGCAGCAGCGCCGGCAGGGTCCACAGCAGGGCGAAGAGCATCATGTTGAAGGACGACGCCGCCGTGAAGGCCCCCAGCCAGCAGAGCACCACCGTGATGCCCAGGCCCAGGACGCCGCCCAGGAGGTTGACGCCCAGGCCCGCCAGGACGCTGCTCAGCAGGCTGCGGCCGCCGGCGGCCGCCTCGGCCAGCGGCAGGAAGCTGTCCCGTCCCAGCAGGGCCGCCTGCTCGCTGCCCACGGCGGCGTACGGCCCCGACAGGCGGGCCCGTTCGTCGGCCGTGGGATACTCCAGGGCGTCGGCCGGCAGCTTGTATTTGTGGCGCACCATGGCCGGCGTCAGGATGAAGTCCCGGGTGGCCAGCAGCAGCGACAGGCCGCGGCAGCGCAGGATCGTCGTCAGGCCGCTGCGCACCGCCTGGGACGGGGCGTAGTGGATCGCAAAGACGGCCGCCAGCTTCTGGTTCACCGAGCAGTAGACCGCCTGGCGGACGTTGGTGCCCTCCGGCATCTCCACGCCCATGAGGCGCATGAAGGCAATGGAGCCCACCAGGACCACGTCCCCCTGGATCTCCGCGCCGACGCCGCCGCCCTCATAGCGGCGGAATCCGTCCACGGTGAAGCGGCGGCCGTTCTGGTTGGCGAACACGTCGCGGAACACCGGCTCCAGGCCGGAGCCGGACTTCTCGATGGCGGCGTACGTGTAGCCCACCACCTGGCTGACGTTGTAGTCGCCGAAGACCTTCATGCCGTTCATGCTGACGTTGTTCCGCGCAAACAGGTCCTTGTCCTCCACCGCCACGCAGCACGGGCCCGACAGCAGCCGCGCTCCGCGCCAGCCGCACAGGGCCGCGCCGGCCCGGGCCAGCTGCGCGGCCAGGGCGGCCATGGGCCGCCAGTACGTCACGGCCGCCGCCACCGGCAGCGCGCCGGCGAGCATGGTGGACCAGCAGACGAGGAAGCTCCGGTCCCGCACCAGCCGCAGGACCACGGCCGCCGCCAGCGTCAGCAGCAGCACCGCCGGCGCGTAGATGCCCATGACGCGGTCCACGGCGGTGGGGGCCTCCAGATCCGCCACAAAGCGGGTCCGGTCCCCCGGGCGGCGGAAGAGGCAGTCGCGGCTGCCCCAGGCCCGGCGGGAGAGCACGGCCGCCAGCGGCTCCTCGCCCATGGACAGGACGGTTTTCAGGCTGCGCCTCCGGGCCCGGTTGCCCAGGACGCGGCCCCACAGGGCGTAGAACAGCCCCAGCAGCGCCACGGCGGCCGCGGACATCCGGGCGTTCCCGGCGCCCATGTGGCGGAAGCCGTCGGCCGCGATGACCACCACGGTCACGGCCAGGAGCGTCTCCAGCCCCGGCCGCAGGCGCAGGGCATCGTAGACGCCGCCCACCAGCACGTCGTACGAGAGGAACGCGCCGGCCAGCAGCAGCCCCACCAGGATCTGCGCGGCCAGCTGCTCTCCCAGGACGAAGCTGCCCAGCGGCACCTCAAAGTGCCGCAGCGCCGTCACGGCGACGGCCGCCAGCGTCAGCAGGAACACCAGCCGGCGGCGCAGGCGCAGGCTCCCGGTGCGCTTCCGGGCCGCCCGGTACGCCTCCTCCGGCTCCGGATACGACGGCTCCGGCGTATCGGGCACCGGCTCCGGCGCCCGGCGCTCCGTCCGGCGCCGGGCTGCCGGCTCCGCCTGCGGCGGGGCGTCCGGCCCCCGATACGTCCAGACGCGCGCCTCCGGCGTGCCGTCCGCCTTCTCCGGCCCTTCGGCCGGCGGTTCCGCCGGCCCCGACTCCGGGGCGGACGGCTCAACCGCCTCCGCCGGCGGCGACGGCTTCATCTCCACGAAGCGGAACCGGGAGGTCCGCGGCGGGGCTGCCGCCTCAGCGGCAGCCGGCTCCGCCTCCGGAGCCTCCCCGGACTCCGGCGCCGCCTCTGCCGCCGGCGCCTGCTCCGGGGGTACGTCCGCCGCCGGCGCCTGCTCCGGGGACACGTCCGACGCCGGTGCCTCTTCCGGAGGCGCCTCCGGCTCGGTTCCCCGCCGGCTCCAGCCGCCGAACTCATTGAGGATCTCCTCCAGGGAGTACTCCTCCGGCTGGCCGGACGGCGGCGGCGCGGGCCGCGGCGGCTCCCGCCTGCGGCGCGACGATTTCCTCATAGCGTTCCCTCCTACAGCTGCGGACGCCGGCGATCAGCCCCGCTGGCGGACCGCCTCGTACAGAAGCACCGCCGCGGCGGCCGAGGCGTTCAGCGACGAGATCCGTCCCTTCATGGGGATCCGGACGCGGTAATCGCACTGCTCGGCCACCAGGCGGCTCATGCCGCTGCCCTCCGAGCCGATGACGATGGCAGCCGGACGGCGCAGATCGGCCTCGCAGAGCGAGACCTCCCCGTCTGCGGCGGTGCCGAACACCCAGACGCCCCGCTCCCGGAGCGTCCGGATGGCGGCCGTCAGGTTCGACACCCGGGCCACCGGCAGGTACTCCACGGCGCCGGCGGAGGCCTTGGCCACCACGGCCGTCAGCCCGACGCTGCGGCGCTTGGGGATCACCACGCCGTGGGCCCCGGCACACTCGGCCGTGCGGAGGATGGCCCCCAGGTTGTGCGGGTCGGAGAGCTCGTCGCAGAGGACCAGCAGCGGCGGCTCGCCTCTGGACTCGGCCAGGCGGAGCAGGTCGTCCAGCTCCGCGTATTCGTGGGCGGCTGCCTGGGCAATGATGCCCTGGTGGGCGCCGGTGGCGCTCATCTCATCCAGCTTCCGCCGGTCCACCCGGACCACCACGGCGCCGGCCTCCCGGGCCATGGCGCCCAGGCAGGCCAGCCCGGCGTCCGCGGCTCCGTCGGCCAGAAAGACCTTGTTCAGGGTCCGTCCGGCCCGCAGGGCCTCTGTGACGGCGTTGCGGCCCTCCAGCAGCTGCTCGTCCCGCTCCGGCTCCGGCCGGCCGCGCCCCGGGCGCTGCCCATTCTTCGGCTGCATCAGCTCCACGCTCCATTCTCCGGGCGCCTCGCGCCCCCTGATTTCCATCAATTATACCAAACTCTGCCGGGTTTCACAACCGTGACTTTCCCGCGCCGCCCGCGGCATGCCGCCGCCATCTGTCGCGGAAAATGACCGGATTCAGGAAATTCACAGAATATTAACAGGGGTTTCCGGCGTCCGCAGTTGTATTTTCGGCCGCTGTGTGATATGATAGGCACGGCCGTCATGGCCGCTTCCGTATATGAAGGGGGAAATCCTTTTGAATCACGATCCCAAGAAATCCGGCCGTCCGCCCGACAATCACGACGGGGACAACAAGCAGCCCCGCACCATCCTGATGCTGATCGTCGCGGCGCTGATTTTTACCATTTTCATCAATTCCGTCTACGAAGGCATCGCCAACGCCCAGTACCAGGAGATCACGTACGATCAGTTCACCGAGCTGCTCAGCCAGGACCAGCTGGCCGAGGTGGAGTTCCAGAGCGACCGCATCCTGATCCTCACCAAGGAGGAGGCCGCCAAGAACGCGCGGGAGCAGACGATCTTCTACACCGGCCTGATCCCCAACCTGGACCTGAACGGCCTGCAGCAGGACCTGGACGGCCATGACGTCCAGTACTCCGGCCACATCGTCGAGCAGGCCAGCCCGATCCTGTCGTTCATCGTCTCCTGGGTGCTGCCCATCGCGGTGATGTACCTGCTGTTCTCGCTGCTGATGCGCACCATGTCGAAGCGCATGGGCGGCGGCATCGGCGGCATCGGCCAGTCCAACGCCAAGGTCTACATGGAGAAGCAGACCGGCGTCACCTTCCAGGACGTGGCCGGCCAGGACGAGGCCAAGGAGTCGCTCCAGGAGATCATCGACTTCCTGCACAACCCGCAGAAGTACGCCGACATCGGCGCCAAGCTGCCCAAGGGCGCGCTGCTCGTCGGCTCCCCGGGCACCGGCAAGACGCTGCTGGCCAAGGCCGTGGCCGGCGAGGCCAACGTGCCGTTCTTCTCCATCTCCGGCTCCGGCTTCGTGGAGATGTTCGTGGGCGTCGGCGCGTCCCGCGTCCGCGACCTGTTCCAGCAGGCGGCCAAGATGGCCCCGGCCATCATCTTCATCGACGAGATCGACGCCATCGGCAAGACCCGCGACACCCGCCTGGGCGGCAACGACGAGCGGGAGCAGACCCTCAACCAGCTGCTGGCGGAGATGGACGGCTTCGACCCGTCCAAGGGCGTCATCGTCCTGGCCGCCACCAACCGCCCCGAGGTGCTGGACAAGGCGCTGCTGCGCCCCGGCCGCTTCGACCGGCGGATCATCGTCGACCGGCCCAACCTCTCCGGCCGGTACCAGACGCTGCTGGTCCACACCCGGAACATCAAGCTGGCCGAGGACGTGGATCTCCACAAGATCGCCGCGGCCACGGCCGGCGCCGTGGGCGCCGACCTGGCCAACCTGGTCAACGAGGCGGCCCTGCGGGCCGTCCGCCTGGGCCGTCAGGCCGTCAACCAGCAGGATCTGCTCGTCTCCTTCGAGACGGTCATCGCCGGCACCGAGAAGAAGGGCACCGTCCTGACCGAGACGGAGAAGCGCATCGTCGCCTACCACGAGGTGGGCCACGCCCTGGTGGCCGCGCTGGAGAAGCACTCCCAGCCGGTCTCCAAGATCACCATCGTCCCCCACACCTCCGGCGCCCTGGGCTACACCATGCAGATGCCCGAGGAGGAGAAGTACCTCAACTCCAAGCAGGAGCTGGAGACGGAGCTGGACACGCTGGTGGGCGGCCGCGCCGCCGAGCAGCTGGTGTTCGGCATCCAGACCACCGGCGCCGCCAACGACATCGAGCGGGCCACCGACCTGGCCCGGAACATGGTCACCCAGTACGGCATGTCGGACCAGTTCGGCCTCATGGCCCTGACGACCGTGGCCAACGAATATCTCGACGGCCGCGCCATGATGAACTGCGCCGACACCACCGCCGCCCTGGCCGACCAGGAGGTCAAGACGCTGCTGCAGCAGTCGTACGACCGCGCCCGGAAGCTCCTGGGCGAACACCGCGCCCTGCTGGACGAGATCGCCCTGTTCCTGCTCCAGAAGGAGACCATCACCGGCGACGAGCTGATGGCCTTCGTCAACGCCGACAAGCAGACCCTGCCCCCCGCCGGCGAGGCCGGCGGAGAGGCGGCCGGTCCCTCTGCCGGCGGGACGGCCGGCGAGGCCCCCGAGCCCCCGGCCGCGCCGTAAGCGGCCATCCGGAAAGGAGGAGTCCCCATGCCCAGCTCCACGCTGGACTTCAGCGCCGTCAAAACCTTTTTCGCCTCACTGACTCTGCAGCGGCTGGTGCCGGCGCTGATCATCTGCGCCGTGGGCTTCGTGGCCATCAAGGGCTTCATGAAGCTCTTCAACCGCATCCTGGCCCGTTCCAAGGTGGACCCGACGATCCACGGCTTCCTGCGCGCCGCCTTCCGGGTGCTGCTGACGACCGTCGTCGTGCTGATGGTGGTCAGCTCCCTGGGGCTCGACGCCACCAGTCTGATCGCGGTGCTGAGCGTGGCCTCCCTGGCCATCTCGCTGGCCGTGCAGGGCGCCCTGTCCAACATCGCCGGCGGCCTGATGATCCTGACGACTCACCCCTTCCGCGTGGGCGACTGGGTGGAGATCGCCGGCATCGCCGGCACCGTCGTGGAGATCGGCACCTCCTACACGAAGCTCATGACCGGCGACCGGAAGGAGATCTTCGTCCCCAACAGCGAGATCTCCGCCTCGAAGATCATCAACTACACCATGGCCGGCAGCCGCCGGGTGGACATCACCGTCTCCGCCTCCTACGACGACGCGGTGGAGGACGTCAAGACCGCCCTGCGCAAGGCCGTCCTGCTGCCCCAGGTACAGACGGAGCCGGCCCCCTTCGTGGCCATCAGCGGCTACGGCGACAGCGCCATCGAGTACATCGTCCGGGTCTGGACGGCCTCCGACGACTATTGGGACGTCTACTACGGCATCCTGGAAAACGTCAAGATCTGCTTCGACGAAGCCGGCATTTCCATGACGTACCCGCATCTGAACGTCCATCTCGACCCGCCGGCGCCGTCCGGTTCCCGGTAGGCGCACACGTTTCATTTGAGAATCCCGGTCCCGGGGGCCGCTGCGGAGGCGGCGGTCCCCGGGACTTCGTCTGCCCGGAGGAAAGATTGGGAAAATGCCGGTGTTCTTTCGGGAATTCCCACAAACGCAGCGAGAAAAAATCGTAATTTTTACCGGATCGAAACGGCGGGTTTGGATTGACATTCCCTGTAGAAATTGATAGAATACAACCGTATAAAGATCGGGCCGCGTCGTGCCCTGCAGCCGCTGCCCCGAAGGGCGGCGGGTTTTTCTGCCGGGCCGCCCAGTTTATTTTAGGCCTGCCTCCGCAGGCCGCCAATGGCAGGATTCCCTCAAGACTCTCAACAGAAATTTTAGGAGGATACCACATTGAAGGAATGGGAACGTTTAACAACCGTTGAGGAAATGGAAGCGGCAACCGCCAGCCTGCTGGAAAACGGCAAGAAGGTCGGCGCCGACTCCTGGCAGCAGCGCGTGAAGAACCAGACGCCTCACTGCGGCTTCGGTGAGTCGGGCACCTGCTGCCGCATCTGTTCCATGGGCCCGTGCCGCATCACGCCCAAGGCCCCCCGCGGCATCTGCGGCTGCGACGTCCACGGCATCGTGGCCCGCAACTACCTGCGGTTCACCGCCGGCGGCGCCGCCACCCACTCGGACCACGGCCGCGAGATCTGCCACACCCTGTACGCCACCCGCGAAGGCGGCAACTACCAGGTCAAGGACCCGGAGAAGCTGATCCGCATCGCCAAGGAGTGGGGCGTGGAGACCGAGGGCAAGGACATCTATGACCTGGCCCATGAGGTCGCCGAGATGGCCCTGATGGAGTACGGCAAGCCCTTCGGCATCTCCCGCTGGCTCTCCCGCGCGCCGGAGCACACCCGCAAGCTCTGGCACGACGCCGAGGTGGAGCCCCGCGCCATCGACCGCGAGGTCAGCCAGTCCCTGCACATGACCCACATGGGCTGCTCCTCCCTGCCCGAGGCGCTGATCCGGCAGTCCATGCGCGCCGGCCTGTGCGACGGCTGGGGCGGCTCCATGTGCGGCACCGAGTTCTCCGACGTGCTGTTCGGCACGCCGAAGCCCGTGGACACCGAGGCCAACCTGGGCGTCATGGAGAAGGACATGGTCAACATCATCGTCCATGGCCACGATCCCAGCCTCTCCGAGATGGTCGTGTTCTACGCCCAGGATCCGGAGATGATCGCCCTGGCCAAGGAGCAGGGCGCCAAGGGCATCAACATCGCCGGCGTCTGCTGCACCTCCAACGAGGTCGCCATGCGTCACGGCATCCCCATGGCCGGCAACTTCCTGCAGCAGGAGAACGTGGTGCTCACCGGCGCATGTGAGGCCATCGTCGTGGACGTGCAGTGCATCTTCCCGGCCCTGGGCCCCCTGAGCAAGTGCTTCCACACCAAGTTCATCACCACCTCCAAGATCGCCCGGATGCCCGACTCCGAGTTCATCCACTTCACCGCCGAGACCGCCGGCGAGAAGGCCAAGGCCATCGTGAAAATGGCCGTGGAGAACTTCAAGAACCGCAAGCCCGAGCTGGTCAACATCCCGCAGATCAAGCAGAAGGCCACCGTCGGCTATTCGGTGGAGGCCATCAAGAAGTGCCTCGACGGCGTCACCAACTCCCACGTGGATGAGCTGGGCACCCTGAAGCCCCTGGCCGACGCCATCAAGTCCGGCGTCCTCCGCGGCGCCGTGGCCATGGTCGGCTGCAACAACCCGAAGGTCCGCCCCGACTACGCCCACATCGAGCTGATGAAGAAGCTCCTGGCCAACGACATCATCCTGGTGCTCTCCGGCTGCTCGGCCCAGGCCGCCGCCAAGGCCGGCCTCATGGACAAGGCCGCCGCCAAGTACTGCGGTGAGGGCGTCCGCCGCGTGTGCGAGCTGGTGGACATCCCGCCGGTGCTCCACATGGGCTCCTGCGTCGACATCTCCCGCATGATGGTCCTGGCCTCCGACCTGGCCAACGACTGGGGCTGCAACATCTCCCAGCTGCCGCTGGTGGGCTGCGCGCCCGAGTGGATGAGTGAGAAGGCCGTCTCCATCGGCAACTACGTCGTGGCCACCGGCATCGACACCTTCCTGGGCGTCGACCCGTACACCAAGGGCTCTTCCGAGGTCACGGAGCTGCTCCAGGGCGAGACCGGCGTCAAGCAGTGGCTGGAGGCCAACTACACGGTCGAGCTGGACATCGACAAGCTGGGCGACAAGATGATCGAGCGCATCGAGCAGAAGCGCGCCGCGCTGGGCATCTGACCCATTTATCCCCGAAGCTACTTACATTCGCAAAGAGGTTTCGCGCATGAAAATCGCAGTCACCGGCAAGGGCGGCGTCGGCAAGACGACCCTTGCCTCCACCCTGGCGCGGCTCTACGCCGACGAGGGCCGCACGGTCCTGGCCGCCGACGTGGACCCGGACGCCAACCTGGGCCTGGCCCTGGGACTGACCGAGGAGGAGGTCAACGCCATCGTCCCGGTCTCCAAGATGAAGGACCTGGCCAAGGAGCGCACCGGCGCCAACTTCAGCAACACCTTCTACAAGCTCAACCCCGAGGTCTCCGACCTGCCCGACAAGCTGGCCAAGGACGTCAACGGCGTCAAGCTGCTCGTCATGGGCACCGTGGACACCGGCGGCACCGGCTGCGTCTGCCCCGAGCACGTGCTCCTGAAGGCGCTGCTGTCCAACCTGGTGTTCCGGAAGGACGACGTGGTCATCATGGACATGGAGGCCGGCCTGGAGCATCTGGGCCGCGGCACGGCCAGCGTCATGGACCGGTTCATTGCCGTCATCGAGCCGGGCGCCCGGTCGATTCAGACGTATGAGCGCATCCGCCAGCTGGCCGCCGACATCGGCGTGACGACGGTGCAGGTGGTGGGCAACAAGGTCCGCGGCGAGGACGACAAGGCGTTCCTCCGCTCCCGGATCCCGGAGGAGGCGCTGCTGGGCTTCATCAGCTACAACGAGGAAGTCATCGACGCGGACCGGCGCGGCCTCTCTCCCTACGACGTGAGCCCCAGGGCCCTGGAGGAAATCCGGGCCATCAAGGCTCGAATCGACAACGGCTGATACTTGAAAGGAATGAAACGATAAATGGGATTATTTGACAGAGTCTTCAGAGGCTCCGACGAGATGTTCGCCAAGGCCGAGGCCGATGTGAACGCCCTCGTCGCCGAGCTGGGCCCGGACGCACCGATGACGATGCCCGAGACGGCGTACTTCCTGGCCTGCATCTACGCCTATCTGGGCAAGAAGGTTACAACCGTGGGCGAGCTCCAGGCCACCCTGGCCGACGTCAAGGCCATGATGCTCCGTGAGCCCCGCACCCACTCCATCTTCTCCTCCGGCGTCGGCACGGCCATTGCCGCCGAGATGATCGAGGCGTGCAAGTACGCCCGCTCCGCGACGCCGTACGAGGGCACCCCGTACCACGGCCACTTCACCGACGCCGAGGTCCGCGAGCTGGGCGTCCCCCTCGTCACCCGCGACATCCCCGGCTTCGTCGTCATGATCGGCCCCGCCCCCTCCGACGAGGAGGCCGTGGAGACGATCAAGGGCTACCAGAGCCGCGGCATCTTCGTGTTCCTCATCGGCGGCATCATCGACCAGGCCGTCCGCAAGGGCGTGTCCATGGGCTTCCCGGTCCGCGTGGTGCCGGTGGGCCAGGACATCTGGGCCGTGGGCCACGTGATCTCCCTGGTGGTGCGCGCGTCGTTCATCTTCGGCGCCATCGAGCCCGGCGACTACGACGCCTTCATGGACTACTCCATGCACCGCATCTTCGCCTTCGTCAACGCCTACGCCCCGGTCAACGACATCACCGTGGCCTGCGGCGCCGGCGCCATCAAGATGGGCTTCC
>CAJFNY010000024.1 GCA_904395865.1 uncultured Oscillospiraceae bacterium | reverse complement strand
CCACCGCCAGGGGGACAAGTGGTGCATCTACCCCATGTACGACTTCGCCCACCCCATCGAGGACGCCCTGGAGGGCATCACCCACTCGCTCTGCTCGCTGGAATTCGAGTCCCACCGGCCGCTGTACAACTGGGTCGTGGAGCACTGCGACCTGCCGGCGAAGCCGCGGCAGATCGAGTTTGCCCGGCTGGGCATCGACCACACGGTCATGTCGAAGCGGAAGCTCCGGGCCCTGGTGGAGCAGGGCCGCGTCTCCGGCTGGGACGACCCGCGGATGCCCACCCTCTGCGGCCTGCGCCGCCGGGGCTACACGCCCCGCGCCATCCGGAACTTCTGCGAGCGCATCGGCGTGGCCAAGTCCGACTCCACGGTGGAGTACGCCTTCCTGGAGCACTGCCTGCGGGAGGACCTGAACGAGACGGCCCGGCGGGTCATGGCCGTGCTGCGCCCGGTGAAGCTCACCATCACCAACTACCCCGCCGGGCAGGCCGAGACGTTCCCCGTGGAGAACAACCCCAACCGCCCCGAGGACGGGACGCGGGAGGTGACGTTCTCCCGGGAGCTGTACGTGGAGGCCGAGGACTTCCTGCCCCAGGCGGCGCCCAAGTTCAAGCGCCTGTACCCCGGCGGCCCCGAGTGCCGCCTGAAGGGCGCGTACGTGATCCGCTGCACCGGCTACGAGACGGACGAGGCCGGCAACGTCACGGAGATCACCGCCGAGTACGACCCCGACAGCCGCGGCGGCGACCCGGCCGACGGCCGGAAGATCAAGGGCGCCACGGTCCACTGGGTGGACGCGGCCACGTGCCTGCCGGCGGAGGTGCGCCTGTACGACAACCTGTTCTCCGACCCGGACCCGGACGGCGGCGACAAGGATTTTCTCCAGTGCCTGAACCCCGACTCGCTGGAGGTGCTGACGGGCTGCCGGGTGGAGGCGTCCCTGGCCGCGGCGCGGCCCGAGGAGCGGTACCAGTTCCTGCGCCAGGGCTACTTCTGTGTCGACAGCCGCGACACGACGCCGGACCGCCTCGTATTCAACCGGGCGGTCGGCCTCAAGGACAGCTATAAAAAGGGATAGTCCCGAAACGCCCCACCGCGCCGCGGAGCCAGTCTCCGCGGCGCGGTTTTCCGGTTTCCGGCCCACCTCCGCGGGCAGTCGCTTGAAGGAGTCCTGCGGCAAATCCTGCCCACGGCAGCGGTTGCGCCGCGGGGCGTCGTGGGGTACAATGGAGGAAAGGAGGTGCGGATATGGATCGCGTGATTCTTCACTGTGACTGCAACGGCTTCTACGCCTCGGTGGAGGAGATGCAGCAGCCGGCGCTGCGGCAGGTGCCCATGGCTGTGGCCGGGGACCCCGACAGCCGTCACGGCATCATCCTGGCCAAGAATGAGCTGGCCCGCCGCTGCGGCGTCCAGACGGCTGAGACCATCTGGCAGGCCCGGTGCAAGTGCCCGGAGCTCGTCTGCGTCCCGCCGCACCACGAGCTGTACCGCGACCTCTCCCGCCGCATCAACACCCTCTACCTGGAGTACACCGACCTGGTGGACCCCTTCGGCATTGACGAGTCGTTCCTGGACGTCACCGGCTCGCCGGCCCTGAAGCGGATGACGCCGCCGGCTCTGGCCGACGAGCTGCGCCGCCGCGTCCGGGAGACGTACGGCGTCACCATCTCCGTGGGCGTCAGCTTCTGCCGCGTCCTGGCCAAGCTGGGCAGCGACTACCGGAAGCCCGACGCCACCACCGTCATCGGCCGGCCGGAGCTGGAGACGCTGGTGTGGCCGCTGCCGGTCTCGGCACTGCTGTACGCCGGCCGCCGAACCACTGAGGCCCTGGAGGCCATGGGCATCCGCACCATCGGCCAGCTGGCCGCCGCCGACCGGCTGGAGGTGGGCTGCCGGCTGGGGAAGGCCGGGGACCAGCTGTGGCGGTATGCCAACGGGCAGGATTCGGAGCGCGTCCGCTCCTGGTACGAGCCGCGGCCGCTGAAGAGCGTCGGCAACGGCATGACATTCCGCCGCGACCTGACCGGCGAAGCGGCCCTTCGGCCGGCCGTGTCGGCCCTGGCCGACCAGGTGGCCGTGCGGCTGCGAGCCCACAGCGTCCGCTGTACGACGGTGCAGCTGCAGATCAAGTCGCCCACGTTCCGCACCGTCCAGCGGCAGCAGAAGCTGGCCCACGCCACGTGGCTGCACCGGGAGCTGACGGAGACGGCCATGGCGCTGCTGCGGGCCCACTGGAGCCCGGCGGCGCCGGTGCGCGCCCTGACGATCACGGCGGCGGACCTGGTGCCGGCGGCGGAGGCGGCAGAACAGGCGGACCTGTTTGAGGACCCGGCGGAGCGGGCCCGCCGGGAGAAGCTCAGCCGCCTGGAGGACGCCGTGGCCGGCATCCGCGGCCGCTACGGCCGCGGGGCCATCTCGTACGGCCCCGGGAAGCAGGAGAAGTGACGCCGACTGGACGGTTCCGCCGTGAAACTGTACGGCGCCCGCAGGGTACTTCCCTGCGGGCGCCGTGCGTGCTCCGGCGGGACGGCGGCGTCAGCAGAAGCACGCGCTGCGGAGGATCTGACTGAAAAGATCGAAAAACGTCAGACGCTCCACACGCTCCGGGGCGACGATGGGCACCGCGGCAATGACCGTGTCGCCGGCGGTGACGGTCAGCGTGCCGAGCGCCTGCCCCTGCTCCACCGGGGCCGTTACCGATTCGGCCAGCTCCACCGACGCCTCCAGCTGGTTCCGCACGGCCTTCTCCACCAGCACCGGCTCCGCCATGTCCAGCACCGGCGTCACTGTCTCTGCCGTCCCCAGCACCACCGGCACTTCCGGCAGCGCTTCCGGCGCCTCGGGCGTCACCAGCGCGTAGTTGGCGAAGCCGTAGTCCAGCAGCGCCTTGGCCGACTCAAACCGGTCGGTGGAGCTGTCGCAGTGGAGCACCACCGCGATCAGCTCCATGCCCTCCCGCTGGGCCGAGGCCGCCAGACAGTGGCCCGCCGCGCGGGTGTAGCCGGTTTTGAGGCCCGTGGTTCCGTTGTAGAAGCGCACCAGCTTGTTGGTGTTGGCCAGGCCGAACTGGCCGCCGCGGACGGTATCCATCCAGATGGTCGTATAATTGCGAATTTCATCGTGCTTCAGCAGCTCCCGGGACATGCACGCGATGTCCCGGGCCGTCGTCAGGTGGGACGCGGCGTCCGGCTCGTCGTCCAGACCCGTGCAGTTGACGAAGTGGGTGTTCTCCATGCCCAGCTCCGCGGCGCGCGCGTTCATCTGCGCCACGAAGGCCGCCTCGCTGCCGGCCACGGCCTCGGCCAGCGCCGTGGCACAGTCGTTGGCCGAGGCCACCACCACGGCCTTGAGCATCTCGTCCAGGGACATCTGCTCGCCCTCCTCCAGGTACACCTGGCTGCCGCCCTTGGCCGCGGCGGCGGCCGAGGCGGTGATCGGGGTCTCCCAGTCCAGCTGGCCGCGGTCGATGGCCTCCATCACCAGCAGCAGCGTCATGATCTTCGTGACGCTGGCCGGCGGCAGTTGCTCGTCGGCGTTCTTCTCGTACAGCACCTGGCCGGTGGCCGCGTCCATCAGCAGCGCCGACGGCGCCGCCACCTCCAGCCCGCCCGCGGCCCGCGCCGGCACCGCCGCCAGCGCCAGGCACACCACCAGTGCCGCCAGTCGTTTGCCCATATCCGCATCCGCCCTTCCATTTGAGGTGGTACAGCGTATGTGCCCGTCCACGGCCGTATGCCGGAAAATCCGGGGAAGGGACTTTTCAGCAAAGGAAGGCGTTAAAAACTTGCCGGGAAGGGCACGGTGTTTTTGCCGAACAGTCCGTAAAGGAATGACAAACCGCCAGGCTTCCCGGCACGCCGCCTCCGCCGGGGGGACGGGCAAAAGCCTCCCTTTCCGCAAGGGGGCTTTGGGGGCGCCGGCGGTTACTGCACCACCCGCCAGAAGGTGCGGCAGGCGGCTTTGTCGGCGACGTTGAAGGCGATCAGCTGCTCCAGCAGGCCGTACGGCACCGGGGCGTCCCAGCCCAGGCGGACCTCCTGGCCCGACGCCGCGCAGCCGGCTTCGGCGATTTCCCGGCGGAACCGCGCCACACCCGGCGCCTCCGGCACCACCGCCAGGTACTCCGGCGTCCGCGCAAAGCCGATGATGAACGTCCCGTGGTTCGTGAACACCGGCTGGTTCCACGCCAGCCGCGGCGACAGCTTCGGGAACCGCCCCTCCACCCACTCCAGCACCGCCGCCATCTGCGCCCGCTGGTGCGGGTCGGGGATGCGCCGCAGGTACGCTTCGAATCGCTCCATGTGCCTTCCTCCCGTCGTTTTCCATAGTCGTATGGAGAATTCCGGAAAGTATGCGCCGCCGCCCGGAATTTCCGCTGGATTTCCGGGGAAAAGTGTGGTATCCTGTACGGCAATGACCGTGTTACAAGGAGGACCCCAAGCGATGATCACCGTCACCGACCTGAGCCTGCAGTACGGCGGGCAGCCGCTCTTTTCCCACGTGGATCTCCAGTTCACCCGCGGGAACTGCTACGGCATCATCGGCGCCAACGGCGCCGGCAAATCCACGTTCCTGAAGCTCCTCTCCGGCACTCTGGAGCCGACCTCCGGCGCCGTGACGGTCCAGCCGGACGTGCGCATGTCCGTTCTGCAGCAGGACCAGAACCGGTACGACGCCCACCCGGTGCTGGAGACCGTCGTCATGGGCGACCGCCGCCTGTACGACATCGGGCGCGAGATGAACGCCCTGTATGAGAAGCCCGACTTCTCCGACGAGGACGGCCTCCGGGCCGCCGAGCTGCAGGCCGAGTACGCCGAGCTGGGCGGCTACGAGGCCGAGTCCGAGGCGAGCCGCATCCTCCAGGGCCTCGGCGTGGGGACCGAATACCACGAAACCACCATGGCCGATCTCGACCCGCGGCTGAAGGTGAAGGTCCTGCTGGCCCAGGCCCTGTTCGGCAGCCCCGACATCCTGATGATGGACGAGCCCACCAACAACCTGGACATCGACGCCATCAACTGGCTGGAGGATTTCCTGCTGGACTACGAGGGCATGGTCATCGTCGTCAGCCACGACCGCCACTTCCTCAACACCGTCTGTACGCACATCGTGGACATCGACTACAACAAGATCAAGCTGTACGTGGGCAACTACGACTTCTGGTACGAGTCGTCCCAGCTGGTGCAGCAGCT
>CAJFNY010000023.1 GCA_904395865.1 uncultured Oscillospiraceae bacterium | reverse complement strand
GTTGAGGCCCAGGTTCAGGATGGTGTCCATCATGCCGGGCATGGAGGCCCGGGCGCCGGAGCGGACGGAGACCAGCAGGGGGTTGGACATGGAGCCGAACTGCTTGCCGGTGATGGCCTCCAGCTTCTCCACGTATTCCATGATCTGGGACTCGATTTCGTCGTTGATGGTGCGGTCGTCGGCGTAGTACTGGGTGCAGGCCTCGGTGGTGATGGTGAAGCCGCGGGGCACCGGCATGCCGAGGTTCGTCATCTCGGCCAGGTTGGCACCCTTGCCGCCCAGCAGCTCACGCATCTTTCCGTTGCCTTCTGAGAACAGATAGATGTATTTTGTGGACATAATTTACCCCTTTCCATGGTTTGGAATATCCCTTCCCCGAATATTCCACATTCTTTTTTTGAAAATTTCCGTTGCTTTCCAAGTATAACACAGCAATTCCCTTTTGAAAACAGTTTCGTAACATTTTCCCGAACATTGGCGTTTCTATGGAGTTTGTCGTGTGGTTTTCCCCTGTTTTTCGGCATTTTGCCGAAATCCCGCCCATTCCGCCGGGCCTCTCCGAAAAATATTACCAAATTGCGGACACTTTTTCCGACTTTCGTCCTTGTATCACGGACATTCTTCCGTGGTGCACACTGTTTTTCGGCAAAATAGACAAAGAACGTTTTGTGGTTTCGTCACCTCCGCTCCCCCTTCCGCAGCTGATTGACAATCCGGCAGGCGGCAGGTACAATGGAACAAACCGCAGAAGCGAACGTTTACGGAGCGTTGGTATGAAACGATTCTCGATTGTGCTTTTGATTCTGGCCGTTCTGGCCGCGGCGGCCGGCGTTGCCCTCAGTGCCGGCGGCTCCGCCGCGGACCCGGTCGTCTCCCAGAGCTATCTGGACGAGGTCTTTACACCGCAGCTGGAGGACGCGTGGCAGCGGGCCGTCTACGGCGGTCTCGGCGGCACGTACCGGACGGAGCTGCTGTCCGCCACCGAGGCGGCCGCAGAGGCCCGGCTGGAAGCCCAGGCGGCCAATGCGCTGGTGGCCCGGCGGGCGGAAGGCGTCGTCCTGCTCAAGCGCGGCGACGTGCTGACGCCGCAGCCCGGCTGCAAGATCACGCTGAAGGAAGGCACCGTCGCCGTGTCCGGTACCGGCCTGGTAGATGTGACGGCGGGCCAGGCCGTCGGCAGCGCCCTGTCGCTGGAGCGGCTCTACATGATGGGCGGCGGTACTGCAAGCCTGACGGTGCAGTCGGCCACGTGTGAGCTGACCGTCAGCGGTGTGTACCAGCGGACGCCCTCCTCGGAGCCGGACTACGGCTCCATGGCCCTGGCGCTGGACACCATGGGCCTGTTCCAGGGCACCGGCACCGGCTATCGGCTGGAGCGCACCGCCAACCGCGCCCAGGGGCTCGTGATGTTCCTGCGCATCCTGGGCCTGGAGGACGAAGCGCTGACCTACACGGGCAGCTGCCCCTTTTCGGACGTGCCGTCGGACCACTGGGCACGCCCCTACGTGGCGTATGCCTACGCCCAGGGGCTGACGGAGGGCACCTCCGCCACGGCCTTTTCCCCCGACCGCGCCATCACCCTGCAGCACTACGGCACCTTCCTGCTTCGGGCACTCCACTACGCCGAGGGCGACGACTTCACGTATGAGACGGCGTCGTCCGACCTCTCGGAGCTGGATCTTTTCACCGCGGCTGAGCTCCAGTCCCTGGGCAGCGGCGCCTTTTACCGCTACCGGATGGTCTACCTTTCCTACTACGGTCTCTTCGGCGTCGATCAGACGACGGGCCAGCTGCTGATGAACCGGCTGACGGCCGACGGCTCCGTGGACCGGGACGATCTGGCCGCCGGGCTGCTGACCGTCGCCGGCCCCCGCATCGGCTGACGCACACTTTCCGCCTCCGGGCATACGATGGAATGGGCGCAGGGGCGTCCAATCCATCGCAGGAGGTCTGAACATGTCCGGTTCCTCTTCCGGCCCGCTGGGCGGTCTCGGCAGCTGGTGGTGGGTGATCCTGCTGCTGGCCCTGGTGCTGCTCTGGAGCGCCAGCCAGAACCGCCGCCTGGACGACTGCGGCTGTTGATCCGTCCATACGACGCAAAAAACCGACCCGAACGGGTCGGTTTTTCTATGGTGTCAGGCGGTAATGGCCGACCAGGTCGTCCCGCTCCGGGAGGATGTCCTCCTCGTAGGCGATCTGCAGCCGTCCGCTGTGGTGCAGGACGTATGGGACGCCGTTCCGGTTTCGCTGGTCGGAGACGATCCCGATGTGATTCTCGAAGATGACGACGTCGCCGCCCTGCCACTGGGCGATCTCCGCCGCATCCGTGGTCAGCGATTCCGCGTTCCGCGCGAACCAGACCCGCAGATTGGCCACCCGGCGGAAGTCAATGTTGGCGTCCGGCGTCGCAATGGCGTACGCCTCCGGCGCGGCAGCCACGTCGGCCGCCACCAGTGCCATCAGGTCGTACCCTGCGCCCCGCAGCGCAAAGGCCACCACGTCGGTGCAGACGCCGCAGCCGTCGTCCGGATAGCCGCCGGCGTAGTACCGGCTGGCGTATGCCGGCTCCGTGGCCAGATACGCCCGGGCGGACTGCAGGATGTCCGTCTGATCCTCCACGCCGTCCCCGTCGGCGTCGCAGCTGCTGACGTACGCAGCGATCCCGAACTCCGCACCGCTGTGGCCGCGGGCCGGCGCGCTGCTCGTCCCCAACACCAGCGGCCGCAGCCGCCATGCGCCGGCGGCCAGGGCGACGACAGTCGCCAGCACCGGGATCCAGATCCAATTCCTTCGTCTCTTTCTGTGCACGGATTGTTCCTCCGAATACGGCGGCGGCCCGCAACTGCGGGCCGCCGTTCGGTTATTTTTCGATGACCTCCAGGCCGCCCAGGTACTTGCGCAGCACCTCGGGCACCACCACGGAGCCGTCGGCCCGCTGGTTCTGTTCCACCATGGCCGGGAAGATCCGGGAGGTGGCCAGGCCGGAGCCGTTGAGCGTGTGGACGAATTCAGGCTTACCCGTGGCCTCGCGGCGGAAGCGGATGTTGCCGCGGCGGGCCTGATAGTCCCGGGCGTTGGAGACGGAGGAGACCTCCTTGTAGCCGTTCATGGACGGGATCTGGATCTCGATGTCGTACGTCCGGGCCATGGAGGCCGAGCAGTCGCCGGCAGCCAGCTTCACGGTGCGGAAGTGGAAGCCGAGACCCTTGACGAGGCGCTCCGCCTTGGCCACCAGCTCGTCGAAGGCTTCGTCGGACTTCTCCGGCAGCGTGTACTGGAACATCTCCACCTTGTTGAACTGGTGGCCGCGGACCATGCCGCGCTCGTCGGCCCGG
>CAJFNY010000022.1 GCA_904395865.1 uncultured Oscillospiraceae bacterium | reverse complement strand
TTGAACGCGAACGGTCCAGACCGGCTTCTCTTGGCCTTCGGCCAATTCACCTTCAGGGGACCCTGACGGTCCCCTTTCACACTTTCCCTCCCTCCGAGCCCTTCGGCCAGAGCGGTTTTTTGACAGTCTCAGCGGCCGATTTGTCATCGGCCGCTTTCTTCTTGGAAATCGAACGCCACCCGTTCCTCAATTACTTGGATGAGCTCGTGTGGTTTCATGTCCAGCGCGAAGGAGATCTTGAAAATTGTGTCGATGGTGGGACTCCGGAGGCCCCGCTCGATCTTACTGTAATGTGTCCGGTCCAGCGTGGCAAAGCCGCTCAATTCTTCCTGCGTCAACCCCTTTTGCTCCCGCAACTCCCGGATGATATGACCGATCTCTTCCGCACGCAGCATACGTTGTTCCCCCTTGATTGCGTCCATCATAGCAAGGGAATCCTTGCTCAATGAGGTCAATTGATCTCATTGAAAAAATGTAGTATGATGACGTCGGCGATGAGTCGAAAGAAAAGGAGGTTTTCACGGAATGAAAAGAAAAACCGCATGGCTGTTGGCGTTGGTATTGGCAGTTTCGCTCTGTGCGTGCGGCCAGGAGGGGCGTGCCGAACCGGAGTCTGCACAGCCGGAGGTCATCGAGCCGTCAGCAGACGAAATGCTGGAGGCAGATGACGCGCAGACGCTCACACTGGAGGAGCTGAAAGCGATCATTGCCGTCAACCAGGTGGTGCTGCCGTATCTGGACGGGGTCCTGGACGACCCGGAGAGCCTGTCGATCCTGGAGATTGATGTGGTCAGCGTGCCGGGTGAGCCGCAGGGGTACCATATGGTCCGCGTAGACTACAATGCTGCCAACAGCACAGGCGGCCGGGACCGTGACGAGCTGTACGTGGAGACGAGTCGGGGCGGCACCGGCGACAACAGCGAGTATCTGGGCGATACGGCGACGCAGACGATCCGGCGCGGCAACAACCGGGACCGGTACGACGAATGCGTAGCGGAGGGCATGGAGGAAGTAAGCGTCGATGTGGACACCGTGATGCGCAACCTGGAGTTCTCCGAAGATGAATTGTACGACATGGTTTGGGCGCAATTTGATGCGATGGGCATCCGGTGATGCTTTCCACAGAACGGTGCCCGGAACGGGACAGCGGGGAGACGGTCAAGAACCGTCTCCCCGCTTGTTGCGCTGAAAAAGCGGCCCCTCGTGCGGGGGGCCGCTCCGGAACGTGTGCCGTCACGCCATCATGATCTCTGAGATGGCGTCGAGGATCTTGTCGTGACATCCGCCGCAGCCGGTGGAGCAGTGGGTGATCTTCTGGACCTCGTCGAAGGCGCGGAGCACGTCGTCGAAGCGCTCCATCTGGTGGAGCGCGCTCTCCACGTCGGCGTAGGACACCTGCTTGCAGTTGCAAATCATTTCGTTGGCCTGCATGTGTGATTCCTCCTTGCCTGCAGTGCGCAGATTGTTTACCTGCATCATACCACTTCCGCGGCGTTCTGTCTACGGCCATTCCCGCCGACGAAAAAGGCGGCGCTGCACAGCAGCGCCGCCCCAAAGACGCGGACGGAGGATGCGGGACGCGGGAAGGGAAACTTCTTTGCGAATCACATCAGACAACTGGCAGCCCGAAGGGACGCGGTGCAGGAAAGGAGGCCGCCGCGCCGAACGGGGGGACGCCGGCGGGCGATGGTAGGAACGATGGAAGGTCGGGCTGCGGGAGGGTTCCCCCTGGAAAGCCGGCTGAGAAGTTTCGGGAATCGACGCCGCACCGCGGCGGGCAGGGAATCCGGAAAAGAAAACAGCCGGGAAAACAGGGCGGCGATCAGCCCTCCAGCTGGTGGACGGCGTCAGCCAGAAGCTGCGCCGCGCCATCGAGAGAGAGGCGGCCCGCATCGAGGCAGATGTGGTAATTGGATGCGTCGCCCCACTTGCGCTGGGTAAAGAAATTGTAGTACTCCGCCCGCATTTTGTCTTGCTTTCTGATGGTTTTTTCCGTGAGCTCCTCCGGGACGCCGTAGTACTGGATGAGGCGCTGGCGGCGCACCGGGTTGGTGGCGGTGATGAACACGTTGAGGCAGTCGGTCCGCTCCTGCAGGACGTAGTCGGCGCAGCGGCCGACGATGACGCAGTTCCCCTCCTCCGCCACGCGGCGGATGACTTCAAACTGGGCGAACGCCAGCTTCTGGTTCAGGGGCAGCGCGTCGGTGACGGGCAGTGTGGCGTAGAGGTATGTGCTGTACAGCAGGGAGCCTGTGGGCTTTTCGTCGAAGTGCTGCACGACGTCCTCGTGCATGCCGCTCTCCTGGGCGGCGATCTTCAGCAGCTCCCGGTCGAAGAAGCGGTAGCCCAGCAGTTTGGAGAGCTTTTCTCCGATCAGGCGGCCGCCGGAGCCGTATTTCCGGTCGATGGTGACGATCATACCCATCCCTCCCCTGTGTTATTATTATACACGGCTTCGTGAAACAATACAAGTTTATTTTTCTGATCTCCGAAAACTCGTGCAAAATAGACAAGAGCCCGGGGCGCAGCACCACTTTACAAACCGGCGGGAATCCCGTATACTAATTATTTGAAACCGTATGATTTTCCTGTTTCAGAGGTGCAGCATGACAGAACTGGAGCACATCCGCAACTTTTCCATCGTGGCCCACATCGACCACGGCAAGTCCACTCTGGCAGACCGGCTGCTGGAGGCGTGCCACACCGTGGACCAGCGGGAGATGGAGGACCAGATTCTCGACTCCATGGAGCTGGAGCGCGAGCGCGGCATCACCATCAAGGCCCGGGCCGTCCGCCTGGACTACCGCGCTGACGACGGGCAGGACTACGTCCTGAACCTGATCGACACGCCCGGCCACGTGGACTTCAACTACGAGGTCTCCCGGAGCCTGGCCGCCTGCGAGGGCGCCGTGCTGGTTGTGGATGCCTCCCAGGGCATCGAGGCCCAGACCCTGGCCAACACGTACCTGGCCATCGACGCCGGGCTGGAGGTCCTGCCGGTCATCAACAAGATCGACCTGCCGGCGGCCCGGCCCCAGGAGGTCAAGCAGGAGGTGGAGGACGTCATCGGCCTGCCGGCCATGGACGCCCCGGAGATCTCCGCCAAGAACGGCATCAACATCCACAGCGTCCTGGAGATGATCGTCCGGGACGTGCCGGCGCCCCAGGGCGACCGGGATGCGCCGCTGCAGGCGCTGATCTTCGACAGCCAGTACGACGCCTACCGCGGCGTCATCGTCTACCTGCGGCTGTTCAACGGCACGGTCCGCCCCGGCATGGATATCCGCATGATGGCCACCGGCGCCGAGTACAAGGTCGTGGAGTGCGGCTACCTGAGCCCGCTGGGCATGGTGCCCACCGACGGCCTGGGGGCCGGCGAGGTGGGCTACCTGACGGCCTCCATCAAGACCGTCTCCGACACCCGCGTGGGCGACACCGTCACCGGGGCGGAGAACCCCACCCCCGAGGCCCTGCCCGGCTACAAGGCCGTGCAGCCCATGGTCTTTGCCGGCATCTACCCGGCCGACGGCAGCAAGTACGGCGACCTGCGGGACGCCCTGGAGAAGCTGCAGCTCAACGACGCCTCCATGTCCTTCACCCAGGAGAACTCCGTGGCCCTGGGCTTCGGCTTCCGCTGCGGCTTTCTGGGCCTGCTGCACATGGAGATCATCCTGGAGCGGCTGGAGCGGGAGTACAACCTGGATCTGATCACCACGGCGCCCAACGTCGTCTACCGCGTCACCAAGACGAACGGTGAGACGGTGGAGGTCTACACGCCGCTGAACTACCCCGACCCGGCCGAGATCCAGACGGCCGAGGAGCCGTTCGTCAAGGCGTCGATCCTGGCGCCCCAGGAGTACGTGGGCAACATCATGGAGCTGTGCCAGCAGCGCCGCGGCGAGTACAAGGACATGCAGTACCTGGACCCCACGCGGGTGGAGCTCCACTACGAGATGCCCCTCAACGAGATCATCTACGACTTCTTCGACGCCCTCAAGTCCCGCACCCGGGGCTACGCGTCGCTGGACTACGAGCTCTCCGGCTACCGGCCCAGCCGGCTGGTGAAGCTGGACATCCTGCTCAACGGCGAGATCGTCGACGCCCTCTCCTTCATCCTCTTTGCCGACAACGCCTATCCCCGGGCCCGGAAGATCTGCGAGCGGCTCAAGGAGAACATCCCGCGCCAGATGTTCGAGATCCCCATCCAGGCGGCCATCGGCGGCAAGGTCATCGCCCGGGAGACCATCAAGGCCCTGCGGAAGGACGTGCTGGCCAAGTGCTACGGCGGCGACATCACCCGGAAGAAGAAGCTGCTGGAGAAGCAGAAGGAGGGCAAGAAGCGCATGCGC
>CAJFNY010000021.1 GCA_904395865.1 uncultured Oscillospiraceae bacterium | reverse complement strand
TCCAAGGCCCCGGCCGGCGGCTATCAGGAGTTCCTGATGAACGAGGCCCGCTACTCCTCCCTGACCCGCAGCTTCCCGGAGCGCGCCTCCGAGCTCTTCGCCAAGTCCGAGGAGAACGCCAAGGCCCGCTACGAGCACCTGATGAAGCTGAAGGCTCTGTACGAGGTGTAATCCCCTCTCCAACCACAGCAAGGCCCGCGCCATTCGGCGCGGGCCTTCAGCTTGTCAAAAAAGTCTCGAAAGAGACTTTTTTGACAAGCTGCTCACGAATTTGCAACTTCAAACAGTTGCAAATTCGGGTTTAATTGAACGCGCAGGGGAACCCTGACGGTTCCGCCTCCGCGCCAAGTGCCGCCCGCGCGGCGGGCGGTTACGCTCCGGCACGCTCTGCGGAGCAGCCCTGCACACATCCTCTCCCTCCGAATCCTTTGGCCAGAGCGTTTTTTCAACAGCCTGGCGGCCCGCGCCGAACGGGACGGGGCCTGGGGTCTAGGGCAGTTCCACCCAGGTACCGTCGGCAAACTCTACGGCCACGGCGTCCGTCAGGTCCGTGGGGGCCGCGAAGGTGAAGCCCAGGCAGTCCACCCCGGCCGCCTCGTCCTGGAGGCCGCCTTGGAGGTGGATCTCCACGGCGCTGCCGTCGGAGAGCAGCACCCGCTCCGGCTGCCACTGGTCCCGGGGCAGGGCCGGCAGGCTCACGACCACGCTGCCGCCCAGGGGCGTCAGTTCCAGGCACTCCAGGGTCCTGGCTCCGCCGGCCAGGGCCACGGGCTCCTCCACCAGCGAGATCCCCGCCTCCAGCTCCAGCGGCACCTCAAAGGACCACGTCCCCTGGGTGATGTAATCCCAGTCCGTCTGCCGGTCGGCGCAGGTCCAGAAGTTTTCCAGGTCGATCCGCAGCCGCACCGTTTGGTTGTCCCCCTGGGCGTTGACCAGGTAGGCGGCCACCACGGTTTTGACGTTCTCCCGGCCCTGGGGGTCGTCCTGGACCTGGAGCCAGCTGGCGGAGCTGAACTGGGTGGTGTCCCCCTCCAGCTGGCAGTTGTAGTGCTCGAAGCCCAGCAGCTCGTTGGGCGTCCCGGTCCAGGCCCCCGCCGGAGCCTCCACCTGAAAGACGCAGTAGCCGATCAGGTCGTGGTTCGTGGCGGCGGCGGTGACGGTTTGCAGCGTCACGGCGGTGCCGCCCGCGGTCTGGATCTCGTTCACCTCGGTGGTGTAGCGGTCGATGGTCAGAAGCTGGGCGGCGCTGATGGTCTCGGGGGCCTCCTGGGCGGCCGCCGGGCGGCCGTAGGCGCCGCCGTCCTGGAAGAAGCGGATCAGCGCGCCGTTGGTCAGGCGGTTGGCGGCCAGGGCCGTGACGGCCAGGCAGCACAGCACCGCCGCCGCCGTCAGCAGCGCCCGGCGCATCCGGCGGACGGGGCGGCCGCGGCCCAGGGTCACGCCGGTCTTTTGGGCAAAGCGTTCCTTGATGTGGATGAGGTTTTCCGGTTTCATGGCAGTTCCTCCCGTTGCACGTGGGCCCGCAGGGCCTGTTTGGTCCGGTACAGGCGGTTGTCGATCTGCTTGACGGGCAGGTCCAGCGCCGCGGCGATCTCCCGGGGCTTCTGGTCCCAGCAGTAGCGCCGCAGCAGGATTTCCCGGTCCGGCTCCCCCAGGGTGTCCAGGGCCTCCCGCAGGTCCTGGGCCCGCTGGCGGCGGCTGAGATCCTGCTCGGGATCCGCCGGGCCGGCGGCGTCCTCCAGGGCCTCCAGGGGCAGGGTCTGCCGCCGCAGGAGCTGCCGGCAGAGGTTCCGGGCCCGGCTCCGGGTCACCAGGGCCAGATAGCTTTTCAGGCTGCCCCGGGCGGGGTCGTACTTCTCCGGGTTGAGCCAGAGGAAGGCGAACACGTCCGCCACGCACTCCTCCAGGTCCTCGTCGGTGCCCAGGGGCCGCAGGACCCCGGCGGCCACGGACCACAGGAGCTTGGCGTATTGGTTCATCAGGCGGTCCATGGCCGCCTCGTCCTTTCCAGCGATGGCTCGCATGAGCCGTTCATCGGTCAATGGGCTCCCTCCCTGTCGTTGTTGTGGATGACCGGTCGCTGATAGTACACCGGAATTGGGAAAAACACTCGCAAACCGCCGCAAAAACCGGGATGCTCCCAGGGAACATCCCGGTGTTCAGGGCGCTTCCACGGGGCCCACCGTGTAGCGGCCCCCGTCCTCCCGCGTCTCCACCTTCTCCAGGCCGTGGTCCGTGATCCGGCAGCCGCCGTCCTCCTCCCGGACGGCCCGAAACCAGGCCAGACCTCCCAAACGGCAGGCCGGGTCCGTCTGGGCGGAGATGCAGTTGCCCAAAGAGTAGTAGACCAGCGTTTCATGGCCCCCCGCCCCGGCAACCCATTCCCAGGGCTGGAGCACGTGGGGGTGGGTGCCCAGCACCACGTCGGCCCCCTCGTCGGCGAAGATCTGCGCCCAGCGCAGCTGCGCCTCGTCGGGCTCCGGGGCGTACTCGGTACCCCAGTGGACGAAGACCACCACCAGATCCGCCGCCGCCCGGGCTTCCCGGAGGGACTGGCGCACCTGCTCCTCATCCCAGAGGGTGTGGACCGCCCAGGGGGCCTCCTCCGGCAGCCGGTGGCCGTTGGTGGAGGCCGTGAAGCCCAGGAGGGCGCAGCGGACGCCGTTTTGCTCCAGCACCTCATAGGGCCGGTACGCCGCCTCCGTGGAGGGCTGGATCCCCGGGGTCAGGATCCCCCGTTCCCCGAAGAAAGCCGCCGTCCGGTCCACGGCCTCGGCGCCGAAGTCCAGGGCGTGGTTCCCGGCGCAGCTGACCACCGCGAAGCCCAGGTCCGAAAGGGCCTCCCCGGCCTCCACGGGCGTGCCGATCAGGGGGTAGGAGGCGTAGTCCTCCGGGGCCTCCACGTAGAGCCCCTCCTGCTGGATGGCCAGCACGTCGTAGGCGGCCAGGGTCTCCCGCAAAGGCTCGTAGAACCCCGAAAAGTCCCCGCCCCAGCGGCGGAAGGCGTAGTCGTAGAGCTGCCGGTGGATCAGGTTGTCCCCCAGGGCCGCGAAGGTCAGCTCCCCCTGCAGGGGGATGTTGGTCAGGCCCCAGGTCAGCCAGTCCCAGGCGGTCCGCCTGGCTGGAAAAGGTGTAGAATCGCATGGCCGCTCCTTTCTCACAGGAACCAATAAACGAGCGGCAGCACGGCCGTGGCAACCACCTGTGCCGCTGACGCACGGCGCACCAGGGGCCACGTGGGGCAGCCATCGCGTTCTGCCTGCCGATGCGCCAGAAACGCCGGCCAGGAGATCCCGTTCAGCGGCACGATCACGAGCCCAACGGCCCAGTCCGGCCACGCCAGGAGGGTCTCCAGGCTGGCCGCCACGATCAGCAGCAGCCAGCAAAGCCAGAACATTCCCCCGAAGTGGCGTCGGAAGAACGACCTCATTTCCAGCCTTGCCAGACGTCCGGGCAGTAGCCCACCGTGGCCAGCTTCCCGTTGCGGACCACCGGCTGGCGGATCAGCTTCTGGTTCTCGTAGACCCGGTCCTCCTTCTGGACCGGGTCGGACAGGTACCGGAGCACGTCGATGTCCGGGGATTTGGCATCCCAGTCGATCAGCCGGTCGATGCCGCCCACGGCCCGGAGGACACCGTCGAACTCCCGGCCGGACAGGCCGTACTTCCCCAGGTCCACCAGCTGGTACGGGATGCGGCGCTCCTTGAACCAGCGCTCGGCCTTCTTCGTGTCGAACGACTTGCTCGTCCCGAAAATCTGGATGTTCACGGATAATACACCTCCATCAGGCAGAGTCCCCTGGCCGGGGCCGTCTCGCCGGCGTTCTCCCGCCGGCGGCCGGCCAGGATGGCCGGGATGCAGTCCGGCGGCCGGCGGTGCTGGCCGATCTCCAGCAGCGTGCCCACCAGGATGCGGACCATGTTGTAGAGGAAGCCGTCTCCGGTTACGGTAAACCGAATTTCCTCCCCCACCCGCTCGATCCGCAGGGCCGTGATGGTGCGGACCGGGGATTTTTTGAAGTGCTTATTGGAGCAGAAGGCCAGGAAATCGTGCGTTCCCAGAAGATCTGCCGCAGCGCGCTCCATGGCTGCCGCGTCCAGTGTTCCTGGCAGCTGGTAGACGTAACGCCGTTCAAACACGTTGGGCGTCTCACTGTTCCAGACCCGGTAGACGTACGTCTTGCCCACGGCCGAGAGCCGGGCGTGGAACCGCGGCGGCGCCTCGGTCAGCTCCAGCACGCCAATGTCCCCCGGCAGCACCCGGCGCAGCTGCCGCAGCAGCTCGCCGCAGGGCAGCGCCGTCTCCGCCCGGAAGCTGGCCACCTGGCCGGCAGCGTGGGCCCCGGCATCGGTGCGGCCGCTACCGTGGAGCTCCACAGGCTGCTCCAGCAGGCGGGAGAGCGCCGCCTCCAGCTTCCCCTGGATCGTCTCGTCCGCCCCGGGCAGCCGCTGCCAGCCGCGGTAGCGCGTGCCGTCGTACGCCAGCACCATTCGGAAGTTCCGCAATTCAATCCTCCAGCATGGCGCGGGCCTCCTGCTCGCTGTCGGCTGAGAACAGGAAGCGCCCGCAGAAATCGTAGACCTCCACATGGCCTCTCACATGGCGGATCGCATACATGACAACCACTCCTCTCTGGTTGTCCATAGGATACCGCAGTTAGAGCACCATAAAGAGGACTCTTCAGCACAAATGCCTCCCGGGGGAGGCATTTGCGGTCAATACGTGCCGATGGTCCACACGATTTTGGCGATCTCCGCGCGGCTCAGGGACGTCTCCGGCCGGAAGACGCGGACGCCCTGGCCGTTGACGTGGCCCTCCATGATGCCGGCCTCATACAGTGCCATGGCGCACCGGTCATCGGTGTCGGAGTAGACGCTGGCAGTCTCCGTGTGGGGCAGCGCCAGGACGCTGCACGTGATCTGCGCCACCAGCAGCCGCGTGATGGGCGCGTCCAGGTTCGTCACCTGGCCCGCTTCGAGGATCCCCAGCTCCTCGGCCAGGGTCAAATAGCCGCTGGCCCAGTGGCTCGTCGTCTGCGGCTGCTCCGGATAGCCGCAGGCCAGCAGCACCAGCTTCAGCACCTGGCCGGAGGTCACGGGCTGATCCGGGCGGTAGCTGCCGTCCCGGAAGCCGCTGATGATCCCTTCGGCCGCCAGGGACGTCACGAAGCTGTAATACCACTCGTCCGACTCCAGGTCGGTAAACGGCTGGGGCTCCTCCGGCGCCTCCAGCGGCGTCTCGGACCAGGCGGCCGTGACGCGGCAGCTCTCCGAAGCGGCGGTCTCCTCGGTCAGCAGCGTGCCGTCCTCGGTGTACCAGCCGGCAAAGTACCAGCCCTCGCGGGCAGCCTCCGGGAATTCGCCGTACATGCCGTGCTCCTGGTACAGCATCACGTCGTGCTCCACGGTGCCGCCGTTGGGGTCGAAGATGACGTAGTGGAAGTCCTGGCTCGTCTCGCCGGTGTAGTCGCCGTAGAGGAACAGGCGGGCCTCGGTGATGCGGCGCTGGAGAATGCTGACGTTGACGGCCGTCCCCACGTGGCACCAGATGCCGATGGCGCTGGCGATCTCATTGTCGCTGTACTGCTCCAGGCCGTCGCGCACCATGGACCAGAATCGGTACGAGCCGCTGATCCACGAGGGGCCGAGGTTGTACGTGATGCTGACGAGCGCGTCAAACTGGTACTGAGTAACGGTGACGCCGTACCGGGTCAGGAGGGCATTGATCTCCTCTTCGAACAGCTCGACCGACTCCCGCAGCAGGACCTCTGCCTCCTCCTCAGTGATGCCATAGGGATAGTCCGCCGGGTCGCAGGCGTTGCCGTAGCCGATGGACCACTGGGTGCCGTCGGCAATGGGCATGGGGGAAAAGCCCTCAAAGCGCTTGATGAGGTCCAGCCCCTCCTGGCTGATGGACTGGCCGGTGCCGCCGTCGGCAGGCAATTCGGCCTCCACAGCCCGAGCCGTATGTGGCAGGCCGCTCCCCAGGAGAACAATCCCCAGGAACAGGCCCAGAATCCGTTTCTTCATGCTTTCGCTCCTGTAGGCGCCCGAGGGCGCAGAGATTCGGGGTTAGCAGGGCTAACGCATTCTACGGTTTCTGAGTATACCACATTTTGTAACCATTTGCAACTTTTTTGGAATTTTTTTCTTATTCTGCCGTTTCGGGCGGCAGATGCGCCTCGATCCAGGCCAGCAGCTCCTCGGAAACCAGCTGGTAATTGGGCTCGTTGAGCAGCTCATGGCGGCCGGGATACAGGCGGCACGTCACGTCCCGCATGCCCGCCGCGCGGAACGCCTCGGCCGAGCGGCGGACGCCGCGGCCCATGGCGCCGACGGGGTCTTCCCGGCCGGCGAAGAAGTAGACCGGCAGGGTCTTGTCCATCTTCGCCAGGTTTTCCTTCCGCTCGTTCATGGCCAGGCCGCGGAGCATCTCCCGGGCCAGGCCCACGGTGGCCTCGCCGCCGCAGAGGGGGTCGGCTTCGTAGGCGTCCACCACGGACGGGTCGGAGCAGATCCAGTCGTTGGGCGTCCGGCCCGGGCGGAACTTCCGGTTGTAGCCGCCGAAGGCCACCTTCTGCAGGACTGCGCTGGTGCCGGTGGGGCCGCGGCGCTTCTCCTCCACGGCACACAGGCGCAGCCCGAACCACAGCGCGGCGGGCGGCTGCCACGCGGTGCCCGACAGGATGCAGCCGGCGATGCCGCTGTCCGGGTAGCGCCAGAGGAACGTCCGGCTCAGGAACGACCCCATGCTGTGGCCCATCAGGAAGCAGGGCACGCCGGGCAGCTGCTCCCGGACGTGGAGCATCAGGTTCCGCTCATCCTCCACGGCGCCCATCCAGCCGCTGGGGAAGTATCCGGCGACGCCGCTGCCGATGGATTTGCCGTGGCCCATGTGGTCGTCAGCCACCATGGCGATGCCGTGCCCGTTGAGGAAGGCGCCGAACCGCTCGTAGCGCCCGATGTGCTCGGCGATGCCGTGCACCAGCTGCACAATGGCCCGGGGCTCGCCGGACGGCATCCAGACGCCGCAGCGCAGCTGCATGCCGCCGGTGGAGGGCAGGTAGAATTCGCGCATATCGCCCACTCCTTTTTTCATTCTTCTGCTTGACATTATACACGTTTTGCCGGAAACTAGAAAGGACGAATTCTCGGAATGGAAGGAGCAATTCCATGAACGGCTACGTTCTGGCCCTGGACCAGGGCACCACCAGCTCCCGCGCCGTCCTGGTGGACCGAAACGGGCGGCTGACGACCGTCGCCCAGTATCCGCTGCGGCAGATCTATCCCCGGCCCGGCTGGGTGGAGCACGACCCCATGGAGATCCTTGGCACGGTCCTCCGCGCCATGGCCGAGGTCTACGAGAAGAGTGGCCTCTCCCCCACCGACATCGCCGCCATCGGCATCACGAACCAGCGGGAGACGGCCGTGCTCTGGGACGCGCAGACGGGCCAGCCGGTCTGCAACGCCATCGTCTGGCAGTGCCGCCGCACGGCGGAGCTTTGCGAGCAGCTGAAGGCTGACGGGCTGGGCGACACGGTCTACCAGCGGACGGGCCTGCTCATCGACCCGTACTTCTCCGGAACGAAGCTGCGCTGGATGCTGGATCAGGATCCGTCCCTCCGGGCCCGGGCCCAGCGGGGCGAGCTGCGGTTCGGCACCGTGGACAGCTGGCTCATCTGGAATCTCACCGGCCGCCAGGTCCACTGCACCGACTACTCCAACGCCTCCCGCACCATGCTCTTCGACATCGACCGGCTCTGCTGGGACCCGGAGCTGTGCGCCGCCCTGGACATCCCCATGGCGCTGCTGCCGGAGCCGGTGCCGTCCAGCACCGTCTACGGCACCGTGGCCCGGAACATTCCCGGCATCGGCGCCCTGGCCGACATTCCCATCTGCGGCGCCGCCGGCGACCAGCAGGCGGCCCTGTTCGGCCAGGCGTGCTTCCGGGAGGGCATGGCCAAGAACACGTACGGCACCGGCTGCTTCACGCTGATGAACACCGGCCCCCACTCCATCCGCAGCAGGAGCGGCCTGCTGACGTCGGTGGGCTGGTCGCTGGACGGGCAGGTGACGTACGTGCTGGAGGGCAGCGCCTTCAACGCCGGCTCCGCCATCCAGTGGCTGCGGGACGAGTGCGGCGTCATCGCCACGGCCCACGAGGTGGACATCCTGGCCGAGTCGATCCCCGACAACCGGGGCGTCTACTTCGTGCCGGCGTTCACGGGCCTGGGCGCGCCGTACTGGGACAGCTACGCCCGCGGCAGCTTCTTCGGCCTGACCCGCGGCAGCGGCCGGGCGGAGCTGAGCCGGGCCGTGCTGGAGGGCATCGCCTTCGAAGTGGCCGACCTGGTGGAGACCATGAACGGCGACGCGCCGACGCCCATCTCCCAGCTGCGGGTGGACGGCGGCGCCTGCGTCAGCGACTTCATGATGCAGTTCCAGGCGGACCTGCTGCGGCTGCCGGTGGACCGGCCGGAGTGCGTGGAGTCCACGGCCCTGGGCGCGGCGTACCTGGCCGGCCTGGCCGCCGGCGTCTGGGATTCCACCGACGAGCTCTCCCGCATCCGCCGGACCCAGCGGGTGTTCCAGCCCCGGCTCGACATCCGGGAGCGCAACCGCGTCCTGGCCAACTGGCACACGGCGGTGGAGCTGGCCCGTCAGTGGGGCCGGCTGACCCAGGAGTGAGGCCATGGACTGCCCCATTTGCGGCCGGCCCATGGAGGCGGGCGGCCTGATCCTCGACGGCGTGGCCTGCGGCTGGGTGCCGCTGGCGCAGTTCCGCAAAAACGGCCTCCGCCGCCTGGCGTACAGCGGCCTGCGGACCATCGGCACGAGCAATCTGCTGCTGCGTCAGACCCGCGTGCCCGACGCCTGGTTCTGCCCGAGCTGCAACAAGGTCACCGGCATCTTCGACGTCACGAACCGCCCATAGCAGGAACGCCGGGACACCGTATCGGTGTCCCGGCGTTTGCGCGCTACAGCGGCTCCGTCAGGGGCGCGTCGATGGCGCGGGTGGCGTAGGCGTTCAGCTCCTGCCCCGCCGTGTGGCCGGCCAGGAGCTCGTAGTAGCCCTGGGCGCCGATCATGGCGCCGTTGTCGCCGCAGAGCTTCAGCGGCGGGGCGTACAGCGCCGCGCCGGCCGCGGCGCAGGCGGCCTCGAAGTCCCGCCGGATGCGGGAGTTGGCGGCCACGCCGCCGGCGATGGCCAGCCTCCCGTACCCCGTCCGGCGCAAGGCCTCCATGGTCCGTGGCACCAGCGTGTCGCTGACGGCCCGGGAAAAATCGGCGCAGAGGCCGGGGACGTCCAATGCTTCCCCCCGCTGCCCGGCGTTGTGGATCACGTTCAGCGCGGCCGTCTTGAGGCCGGAGAAGGACATGTCCAGGTCGCTGCCGTGGACGCGGGCCACGGGCAGCGGGTACCGCCCCTCGCTGCCGGCAGCCGCCGCACGGTCCAGGGCCGCGCCGCCGGGGTACGGCATCCCCAGCACCCGGGCAACCTTGTCGAAGCACTCGCCGGCGGCGTCGTCCCGGGTGGTGCCCAGGATGTGCAGGTCGGTATAGTCCCGGACGTCGACGATCAGCGTGTGGCCGCCGGAGACCACCAGGCACAGGAACGGCGGCTCCAGCTCCGGAAACGCCAGATAGTTGGCGGCGATGTGGCCGCGGATGTGGTGCACCGGCACCAGCGGGACGTCCAGCGCCAGGGCCGCGGCCTTGGCGAAGTTCACGCCCACCAGCAGCGCGCCGATGAGCCCCGGCGCGCTGGTGACGGCCACGGCGTCCAGCTGGCCTCGGGAGACGCCCGCCTCCGCCAGGGCCGCGTCGGCCAGACCGTAGATGGCCTCGATGTGCTTCCGGGAGGCGATCTCCGGCACGACGCCGCCGTACGTCCGGTGGATGGCCACCTGAGAGGCGACGCAGTCGGCCAGCACCTGCCGCCCGTCCCGGACGACGGCCACGGCCGTCTCGTCACAGGAGGATTCGATTGCCAGGATGTTCATACGTTCCACTCCTTGCGGAGGATCAGTGCGTCCTCCGGGGGATTGCGGTAGTAGCGCGGCCGCCGGCCGGCCTGCCGGTAGCCCAGGGCCGCGTAGAGGGCCCGGGCCGCCTCGTTGGACGGGCGCACCTCCAGGGCCAGGGATGTGACGCCCCGGGCTGCCAGGCGGCGCTCCAGCTCCGTCAGCAGCAGCCGGGCCAGGCCGCGGCGGCGGTGCTCCGGCGCCACGGCCACGTTCATCACGTCGGCGGCGTCCAGCACCGCCTGACTGCCCACGTAGCCGGCCACCTGCCCGTCCACCAGGGCCACCAGCCAGAGGCTCAGGGGGTTTTCCAGCTCCGAGGCCACCGACGCCTCGCTCCACGGGTCGGAGAAGCAGACCCGCTCCAGCCGGGCCACGGCCGGCACGTGGGCGGCGGTCATAGGACATAGCTCCGTCATTTGGCGTCGTACCAGCTCTCGCCCTGCTTGGCCTCGGCCAGCAGGGGCACGCTCAGGGAGACCACCTGCTCCATCTCCCGCTCCACCAGGGCCTGCACCCGGTCGGCCTCCTCCCGGGGGCATTCGACGATCAGCTCGTCGTGGACCTGGAGCACCAGCCGGGCGTCGGGATGGGCGGCCGCCAGGGCCGCCTCCACCCGCACCATGGCCAGCTTGATGATGTCGGCGGCCGTGCCCTGGATGGGCGTGTTCATGGCGCACCGCTCGCCGAAGGAGCGGAGGTTGAAGTTCCGGCTCTGGAGCTCCGGCAGGTAGCGGCGGCGGCCCATGAGCGTCGTCACGTAGCCGTCGGCCCGGGCCCGCTCCACGACGGTGTGCATATACTTCCGGACGCCGGCGTACTTCTCCAGATAACTGTCGATATACGCCCGGGCCTCGGCGCGGCTGACGCCGATGTCCTCGGCCAGGGAGAAGTCGGAGATGCCGTAGACGATGCCGAAGTTGACGGCCTTGGCGTGGCGGCGCTGGGTGGCCGTCACGTCCTCGGGCGCGATGCCGAACACCTGGGAGGCCGTAACCCGGTGGATGTCCTCGCCGGACAGGAACGCCTGGCGCATGATCGGGTCGTCGGCGATGTGGGCCAGGACGCGCAGCTCGATCTGGGAGTAGTCGGCGTCGATGAGCACGCAGCCCTCCCGGGGCACGAACATCCGCCGCAGCTCGCTGCCCAGCTCCGTGCGGACGGGGATGTTCTGCAGGTTCGGCTCGGTGGACGACAGGCGGCCCGTGGCCGTGACCATGTTCTGGAACGTGGTGTGGATCCGCCCGTCGTCGGCGATGACCTTCACGAGGCCCTCGGCGTACGTGGAATTGAGCTTCGTGAGCATCCGGTAGTCCATGACGGCCTGAACGATGGGGTGCCTGTTTTTCAGCTTCTCCAGCACGTCGGCGTTGGTGGAGTAGCCGGTCTTCGTCTTTTTCACCGGCGGCAGGCCCAGCTGCTCGAAGAGCACCGTCCCCAGCTGCTGGGTGGACTGGATGTTGAACGGGCCGCCGGCCATCCGGTAAATCTCCTGCTCCAGCGCCTCGATGTGGCGCCGGAGCATGGCCCCGAAGGCCAGCAGCGCCTCCCGGTCGGCAGCGATGCCCACGGCCTCCATCCGGTAGAGGACGCGGCAGAGCGGATGCTCCACGGCCGCGTACAGGTCCGTCATCCCCTGCTCTGCCAGCTGCCCCTCCAGCTGGCGCCACAGGGCGAACACCGCCGCGGCGGCCGCCGCCGGATCTCCGTCAGGCACCTCCCGCTGGAGATACCGGGCGGCCACGGAGGCCGCGTCGTACCGGCCGTCGGAGGGGTTGAGCAGGTAGGCCGCCAGGCTCACGTCGAAGGCGAAGCCGCCGTCCGGCAGCCCCAGGGCCGCCAGAGCGTGGTAGACGGCCTTCAGGTCGGCGCACGCCTTGGGCGTCGCCTCCGTCAGCAGCGGTGCCAGGGCGGCGGCCTCCGTCACGCAGACGCCGCCGGCCGTGGCCACGGCCGCCTGCTCACCGCTCAGCACCACGGCACAGGGCGTCCCGGGGGCCGGCAGCGCCGGAAGCGTCTCCCAGACCGGCGCCTCCGCCGCGGACGGCACCTCATCCGGCTCATTGAGGCCGTAGCGGTCCATCAGGCGGACGAACTCCAGCCTCCGGAACAGCTCCCGCAGGGCCGGCTTGTCGGGCGGCTGGAGCAGGTTCTCCTCCGGAGAAAAGACGATGGGCGCGTCGCAGCGGATGGTGGCCAGGTCGTACGACAGGTACGCCGAGTCCTTCCCGGCCTCCAGCTTCTTCCGGACGGCCGGGCGGAGGTCGGCGCTGTCCAGGCTGGCGTAGACGCCGTCGAGGCTGCCGAACTTCTGCAGCAGCTCCGCGGCCGTCTTGGGCCCGACGCCGGGGACGCCGGGGATGTTGTCGGACGTGTCGCCCATCAGGGCCTTCAGATCCACCATCCGCGCCGGCGCGAAGCCGTATTCGGCCCGGAAGGCGGCCTCATCGTAGTTGACGGCATTCGTCTGGCCGCCGCGGGTGGTGACGAGCTTGACGGTCACGTGGCCGTCCACCAGCTGCAGGCTGTCCCGGTCGCCGGTGACGATGACGCAGTCCCAGCCGGCCTCGCCGCAGCGGCGGCCGACGGTGCCGAGGATGTCATCGGCCTCCCAGCCCTCCTGCTCGTAGATGGGCGCCCGCAGGGCGCCCAGCACCTCTTTCAGCAGCGGCAGCTGCATGGCCAGCTCATCGGGCATCGGGTGCCGCGTGGCCTTGTAGCCGTCGTACTGCAGGTGGCGGAAGGTGGGGGCCTTCAGGTCGAAGGCCACGCAGAGGGCCTCCGGCGCTTCCTCCCCCATCAGCTTGTGGAGAATGTTCAGGAAGCCGAAGATCGCGTTCGTATACAACCCCTCCCGGGTGGTCAGGGGGCGGACGCCGTAGTAGGCGCGGTTGACGACGCTGTTGCCGTCCAGGATCATCAGTTTCATCGAAGGACTCCTCATTCAGTCGTTACGGCCATTGTACCACATTTCCCGCCCGGTTTCCACGGGGAAACGTCCACCGAGGCTGTCGAAAAACCGCACCGGCCGAAGGGTTCGGAGGGAGGGAAAGTGTGATAGGCTGCTCCGCAGAGCGTGCCGGAGCGCAACCGCCCGCAGCGCGGGCGGCGCTTGGCGCGAAGGCTGGACCGTCAGGGTCCCCTTT
>CAJFNY010000020.1 GCA_904395865.1 uncultured Oscillospiraceae bacterium | reverse complement strand
GAGCTTCACCAGGGCCGAGCCCATGGCCTCGCGGCCCTCGGTGACGGTCTGGATCTGGAAGTCGTCCAGCTCGTAGTGGTGGCCGACGATCTGCTCGATGGCCAGGAACGCCGCGTCCACCGGGCCGTCGCCCAGGCAGATGTCCTCCAGGGTCTTGCCGTCCTTCTCCAGCTTCACGTGGGCCGAGGGGGTGATGACGTTGCCCGAGTGGATCACGTAGCTGACGAGCCGGTACGTGGACGGCACCTGCAGCGCCGCGCTGGCCACGATGGCGTCCAGCTCCCGAGCGCCCACGTTCTTCTGCCGGGCGATGCGGACGAACTCCTCAAAGACGCGGCTCATGTCGTCCTCGCTCAGGTCGTAGCCCAGCTTCCGCACGGCGGCGGAGACGGCGGAGATGTCGTCGAAGCTGTTCAGGTACAGCGCCGCGCCGCCGTCCTGGACGCCGGCGTCGAAGGGGGAGGTCTTGGACCGGCGGGAGTGGGTGATGGCGCGGATCTGCTTCGTGCAGCGCTGGAGCTCGGTGATGTTCAGCTCGCAGCGGACGCCCAGGTCCTCGCCGCGCAGGCGGATCAGCTGGGCCACGTCGCCCATGGACGGGTAGCCCCGCAGGCCGGCGCTGACCTTGACCTCGCCGGCGCCGGCGCGGACGGCCGCCGCGGCGCAGGCCGCGGCCATGCCCAGCTCGTTGGAGCAGCGGACGCCCACGGTGACGCCGCCCATGGCCGGCACGGCCTCGCACAGCCCGGCGATGAACGCGCCGAACTCGTCGGGCAGCATGGTGCCCGCGTCGTCGCAGACGGTGACGGTGGACGCGCCGGCGGCGATGGCCGCGTCGATGGCCTGGCGGAGGAAGGCGGCGTCGGCCCGGGTGGCGTCGTCGGCGCAGAACTCCACGTCGTCGCAGACCTTCCGGGCCGCGGCCACGAGGATGGAGATCATCTCCAGCACCATGGGCGGCTTCTTGTGGCAAAGGTACTCCATCTGCACGACGCTCATGGGCACGGCCACCTGCAGCCGCGGCTTCGCCGCGTCCCTGACGGCCTCCCACGCGGCGGCCACGCCCTCCTCGGACAGGCCCACCGGCACGCACACGGCGCTGTGGGCCGCGGCCGCGGCGACGGACTTGATGAGCAGCGCGTCGGTCTTGTCGTTCAGGGGAGCGGTGACGATGGAGGAGGCGCGGGCCCGGTCCAGCTGCTTGGCGATCTCCAGCTTCTCCCGGAAGCCCAGGGCCTGCTCCGCCTGGGCGGCAAACTTCAGGGTCATGTCGGAAACGGTTACTTTGCGCATGGTGTAGACTCCTTTACTGTGATTTGCTGGCCGGGGGAAACCAGAAAATCCCTGAGACCCTCCCGGGCCTCAGGGACGAATCGTGCAATTCGCGGTACCACCCTGATTGCCGCGCCGAACGCGGCCGCTCAAGTTCCGAGGCTCCAGCAAGCCTCTCGCCATGGTAACGGGGCATCCGGGGCGCCTTACTCCGTTCAGGCACCCTGCTCGGGAATGAGACTGTGACAGGTGTTCGGCACCGGCTCGCACCAACCGCCGGCTCTCTGCAGCGCTCCGACCGCACATAATTCCGTCTGCGCATTTGACAATTATAAAGACATAAGCATTATACCGCGGCCCGCCGGCCGTGTCAAGGCGGCGGCGCAACTTTGTGAAGGGTGCCCACAGGCCGCCGGGACGCGGCCGGCGCCGTGGGCGATTCTGCACAAGGCCGGGGGGAAATCCGCCCCGGCGCGAAAAAAAGGCTTGACGCCGGGGCCTGCCGGACGTATACTGTACTTCGGAACTGCATATCACCCAAAGGCTGAGAAGGGAAGAGTAAGCCCGGATGGCCGTCCAAGAGAGCCCCGCCAGGTGTGAGGGGGCACGGACCGCCGCGCTGAACATGGCCCCGGAGCCGCGCACCGACTCCCCCGCGCGGGGACAGGCTGCGACGGGTGCGCCCGTCATCGCGCAGACGTATGCTGGTACGTCATAAGGCCGGCCGCCGTGAGGGGCCGGTGAACCAAGGTGGTACCACGATGGAGTTGCCGTCGTCCTTGATGTCTCGTGCATCAGGGATTTTTTTGTCGGTTCCGGGAGAAAGGAGGGGGCGCCATGGCGGAGCCCATCATTGAAATCCGCGGCCTGACCAAGACCTTCGGCCAGGGCGAGGCCGCCGTCCACGCGCTGGAGGACGTGTCGCTCCGGATCGAGCGGGGCGAGATCTTCGGCATCATCGGCCTGTCCGGCGCGGGCAAGAGCACGCTGGTCCGCTGCATGAACCTGCTGGAGCGGCCCACCACCGGCAGCGTGGTGGTGGACGGGCGGGAGATGACCGGCCTGACGAAGCCGCAGCTGCGGGAGGCCCGGCGGTCCATCGGCATGATCTTCCAGAGCTTCAACCTGCTCATGCAGCGGACGGCCCTGGACAACGTGACCTTCCCGCTGGAGCTGTCCGGCACGCCGCGGGAGCGGGCCCGGCAGCGGGCCCGGGAGCTGCTGGAGACGGTGGGCCTGGGGGACCGGGCCGGCGCGTACCCGGCCCAGCTGTCCGGCGGCCAGAAGCAGCGGGTGGCCATCGCCCGGGCCCTGGCCACGGAGCCGAAGGTGCTGCTGTGCGACGAGGCCACCTCGGCCCTGGACCCGACGACGACCCTGTCGATCCTGGAGCTGCTGCGGGAGCTGAACCGCACCCTGGGCGTCACCGTCGTCATCATCACCCACGAGATGAAGGTCGTGGAGCGGATCTGCCACAGCGTCGCCATTCTCGACGGCGGCGTCGTGGCCGAGCAGGGCCGCGTGGAGGACATCTTCCGCAGCCCCGCCACGAAGATCGGCCGCCAGCTGGTCTACCCCGACGGCGCGCCCCTGGAGGAGCTGAAGGGGGCGCGGGCCGTGCGCATCGCCTTCACCGGCGGCTCCAGCTACGAGCCGCTGATCGCCTCGCTCGTCATGGACTGCGGCGTCAAGGTCAACATCCTCGGCGCCGACACCCGGGACGTCAACGGCCAGGCCTTCGGCACCATGCTCCTGGGCCTGCCTGAGGACGGCGATGAGGCGGCCCGGGCCGTCCGCTACCTGAGGAACCAGCCCAACGTCACCGTGGAGGAGGTGCAGATACCGTGATCGAAGCCATTTCCGCCTTCTGGGCCGAGTACGGCGACATCCTGCTGGACGGCCTGGCGGACACCGCCGTGATGGTGTCGGTCTCCACCGTGTTCGCCTACGTGCTGGGCCTGCCCCTGGGCGTCCTGCTGGTGACGACCCGGGCCGACGGCATCACCCCCCACCGGTGGCTCAACCGCGTCGTCGGGTGGATCATCAACATCGGCCGCTCCATCCCGTTCCTGATCCTCATGGTGGCCATCATGGACTTCACCGACCTGATCGTCGGCACGAAGATCGGCGTCAAGGGCGCCATCGTCCCGCTGGTGGTCTCGGCCGCGCCGTTCATCGCCCGGATGGTGGAGACGTCCCTGACCGAGGTGGACGCCGGCGTCGTGGAGGCGGCCCAGTCCATGGGCGCCACGCCGTGGCAGATCATCCGGAAGGTCTACCTGCCGGAGGCGAAGCCGTCGCTCGTCCTGGGCGCGTCCATCTCCATCGTCACCATCCTGGCCTACACGGCCATCGCCGGCGCCGTGGGCGCCGGCGGCCTGGGCGACCTGGCCATCCGCTACGGCTACAACCGGAAGGTGGACAGCATGCTCTGGACGACGGTGGTGCTGATCGTCGTGCTGGTCCAGGTGATCCAGTCCATTTTCAGCTGGCTGTCGAGGAAGCTCGACAAGCGGCTGCGCTAATGATACTTTGAGGAGGAACCGAACATGAAAAAGCTTCTTGCCGTGCTGCTGGCCGTCTTTCTGCTGGCGGCGCCCCTGACCGCCTGCGGCGGCGACGATGCCGCCGAGTCCCAGACCCTGCGGGTCGGCGCGTCCCCGACGCCCCACGCCGAGATCCTGGAGCAGTGCGTGCCCATCCTGGAGGAGCAGGGCATCACCCTGGAGATCGTGGAGTACGGCGACTACATCGTCCCCAACACCGCCGTGGAGGAGGGCGAGGACGACGCCAACTACTTCCAGCATCAGCAGTACCTGGACAACTTCAACGCCGAGAACGGCACCCACCTCGTCAGCGTCGTGGACGTCCACTACGAGCCCATGGGCATCTACCCCGGCCGCGTCGACTCCATCGACGCCCTGCCCGACGGCGGTACCATCGCCGTGCCCAACGACGTGACGAACGAGGGCCGCGCCCTGAAGCTGCTGGAGGCCCAGGGCCTCATCACCGTGGACCCGGCCGCCGGCCTCAACGCCACGCCCAACGACATCACGGACAACCCGAAGAATCTCCAGTTCACGGAGCTGGAGGCCGCCATGCTGCCCAACACCGTGGACCAGTTCGACCTGAACGTCATCAACTCCAACTACGCCCTCCAGGCCGACCTGAACCCGGCCACCGACGCCCTGGCCTCCGAGGACGCCGCCTCCGACGCCGCCCAGACGTACGCCAACGTCCTGGTGGTCAAGGAGGGCAACGAGGAGGACCCGCGCATCCAGGCCCTCATCGAGGCCCTGACGTCCGATGCGGTCCGCACGTTCATCGAGGAGACGTACGGCGGCTCCGTGGTGCCGCTGTTCTGAAACCCGTTCCGCTGACGAACGCCCCCGGCCAATGGCCGGGGGCGTTGTTTTGCCTCAGACGGTGATCGTCACCGGGCCGCCGTCCAGGGGCTGGAACACGGCCGGCTCGTCGGTCTCCAGGGAGAAGAAGTAGTAGTGGGTCGGGCCCTCCACGGCGCGGCAGGCGTCGTGCCAGATGCCCTTGTTGATGACGAGGATCTCGCCGGGCTCCAGCAGGAAGGCCCGGACGTCGTCGGCCTGGGCGTGGCCGGCCGGGTCGGAGTCGGCCAGGGCCACGACGATGGGCTTGCCGGCGCCGCAGACCATCAGCTCCTTCGTCTTGGTGTGGCGCTCCATGGAGGCCACCTCGTAGGGCGGCCACGTCCTGACGTACGTCATGCCGAAGTGGGCCGGCTGGTCCATGCACGGCTCCTCGGTGAGCCAGCACTTCCAGCCGTCGCCCTGGAAGCAGTCGGTGTCGGTCAGGCGGGTCACGGTGCCGAAGCGGGCGAAGTTCTCGGGCGTCGCGTGGACGGCTTGGATCGTTTTCATGGCGGTTCCTCCTTTCTCCTCACAGCTGCACGCGGACCGGCGCGGGGGTCACGGGGATCCACGCCGTCTCGCCGGGCTCGGGGCTGCTGTAGGACAGGAAGTAGTACATGGCCGAGCCCTCCACGGCGTGGCAGGCGTCGTGCCAGATGCCGCGCTTGAGCACCACCAGGTCGCCGGGCTCCATCCGCAGGGAGACCACGTCCTCGGCCCGCGGGGCGGCGGCCGGGTCGCTGGCGGCGATGCTCAGGATGATGGGCTTGTCTCCGGCGAAGAGGATTTCCTCGGTGGACAGGTGGCGCTCCATGGAGTCCACGTCGAAGGCCGGGCCGTTCTCGCAGGTGGTCATGCCGAAGCGCAGCGGGCGCTCCATGGGCGGGTCGACGGTCATGTACGCCTCGTACTTCTCGGTGCGGACGCCGCGCTCCTGCTTCAGGTCCCAGTAGCGGCCGTACGGCGTGAAGTCGAAGTCCTTGATGGACACGGGGGTGGTCGTTGTCATTGCGCATGCTCCTTTCCGTTTTGCAGCTGCCGCTGAAATTCCAGCACCTCGTCCCGGGTGGCCACGCCGCCGCGGCCGCCCATGCGGGTGACGGCCCGGCCGGCCGCCGCGTTGGCCAGCCGGGCGGCCTCCTCCAGCGGCGCGCCGGAGAGCAGGCCGTGGACGAAGGCGCCGTTGAACGTGTCGCCGGCGCCGGTGGTGTCCACCACCGGGACGCGGCAGCCCGGCAGGCGGACCCGGGCGCCGGCGCTGCGGCAGTCGCAGCCGTCGGCCCCCAGGGTGGTGACGACGACGCGGCAGCCGCCGGCCAGCAGCGCGTCGATGCAGCCGTCCGGGTCCCGGCCGGCGCTGTACTTGGCCAGGCCCGTCTCGTTGAAGAACAGCACGTCGGCCCGGGCGAACAGCGGGTCATCGGCCGACTCGAAGGTGGCCGGCTCCAGGTCGAACACCAGCCGGGCCCCGTGGGCGCGCAGGTCGTCGGCCAGGGCCAGGTGGTTCTCGAACCGCCGCAGCTCCGTCATGGTGGTGTAGACGTACGCCGCGCCGCGGAGCAGCGCCAGCGTCTCCGGCGGCACCTGCCGCGGCGGCCGCTCGTAGTCCACCACGAGGATCGTCCGCTCCTGCGGCGTCAGGATGATGATGCACCTGGCGTCGGGCAGCCGGTCGTCGGTGACGATGTGGGAGACGTCCAGGCCGTAGCCGGCCAGGTCGGCCTGCAGCTTTTGGCTGACGGCGCCGCCGTTCATGTAGTCCAGCAGGTACACGGGGCTGCCCAGGCCGGCCATGACGCACGCGGCGTTGGGGATCATGCCGCCCACCTGCTGCTCCATGGGGCGGACCAGCAGCTTGTCGCCCTCGGCCACCCAGCCGTCGGCGGCGAAGTACTCGTCCATGCAGGCCGCGCCGATGGCCACGATATACGGTGCGCTCAACGGTAAAACGCCTCCTCGTACGCCCGGGCCATGGCCGGCAGGTCCATGGCGTTGGCGGCGCAGATGGTCTCCAGGAACCGGGCCGGGACGGCCTCGGCCCCGGAGAGGGCGCCGGCCACGGCGCCGGCCATGGTGGCCACGGTGTCGGTATCGTTGCCCACGTTGACGCCCATGCGCACGGCCGGAAGCACGCGGCCCTTCGTGGCGGCCAGAATGCCGAAGGCGCAGGGCACGGCCTCGTTGACGGCGATGCCGGCGCCCACGACGCTGCCCAGCTCCAGCATCGTCTGCTCCCAGTCCCGGCCGCGGCGGGCGATGGCCACGGCCAGCTCCATGCGCTTCTCCACCGACGCCACGGAGACGGGGCGGCCGTGCTCCGCGCCGCGGCGGGCGCCGTAGAAGCCGGCGTCCAGCGCGTCGTCCGGCGTGCCGCCGCCGGCGGCGGCGGCCACCGCCGCGGCCACGGCGCAGGCGCCGGACAGGGAGGCGGCGTTGTTGTGGGTGGGCAGGCAGAGGGTCACGGCGTCCCGGATGGCGCCGTCCGGGTCGCCCGGGTGGAGCAGGCCGGCGGGGAAGATCTTCATGGCCGAGCCGTTGGTGGCCTTGGCGTTGTCGCAGGCCAGGAAGTCCAGCTCGCCGGCGGGGGCCGGCGCGCCCCGGAGCGCCGCCACGGCGGCCCGGGTGGTGGGGCCGGCCAGGGCGAAGTATTCCGGGTGCTCCGCCCAGCGGAGCAGCGCGGCCTCCGCCGTCTCCTGCGTCACCTGCCCGCGGTGCTCCAGCAGCACCTGGGCCGTGAACCAGGCCAGGGAAAAGTCGTCGGTGACGAAGCCGGCCGACCGGCCGCGGACGAAGGTGTCGTCCCCGCCGGGCAGCAGGTCGTCCAGATACCGGCCGTACCGGGCCAGGATCATGGCCGGCGTCTTCGACTCGGTGTTGGCGCCCATGGCGTCGCCCAGGGCCGCGCCCAGGAACGCGCCGAGCACGCGCGAATACGTTTCCACGGGATTCCCTCCAATGCACGAAACTGTTTGGTTGTACGACATTATACTAACATCGCCGAAACCGGAATGCAAGCCCCGGCGGCCGCTCCGGCCGCCGGGCGGCGCTTTTTGTAAGCTTCGCCAAAAATCGGCGCGATTTTTGGCAGTTGCGCCCCGGGCTGTCCGTTGACAAACCGGTGCGGAAACTCTACAATAGAGACAGTATAACGTCTGCCGTCTAAACACTTTGCGGCGGCGGGAGGAGGTTGCCAATGGAGCGCACCGAGTATTTCGTGCTGACCCAGATCATCATCGACGACGTCTACTTCCCCGACGGGGCCCACAGGCGGAACCAGCTGGGCGGCGGCACGTACACGGCGGCGGGGCTGCGGTACTGGTCGGAGCACGTGGGCATCTGCAGCGGCCTGGGGCCGGACTTCGAGCCGGAGTACAGCCGCTGGTTCCGGGAGAACGGCGTGGACGTGGCGCCGTGCCCGCGGGACGCCCGCTGCGTCCACGCGAAGATCCACTACTTCCCCGACGGCGAGCGGGAGGAGCTGCTGCTCCCCGGGTACGGCAGCCATGCCCTGATGCTGCCCCGCTTCCCGGAGATCCCGGAGCGGTACCGCAGCGCCCGGGGCGTGTACTTTTATAAGGACTGCGACGAGGGCTACTGGCAGGAGGCCATCGACTGGCTCCGCGGCTTCTCCGGCGCGTCGTGCTGGGAGCTGGCGGCCAACGCCGCCGATCCCGCCTGCCGGGACGCCATCGCCGAGTGCCTGCGGCACGTGACGCTCTTCTCGCTCAACCGCACCGAGGCCCGGAAGATCACCGGCGCCGACACGCCGCTGGCCGCCCTGCGGGCCCTGCAGGACCTGCACGCCCGGGCCGTCATCCTCCGCTGCGGGGCCGACGGCGCGCTGGTGTCCGACGGGGCGGACGTCTGGCACATTCCGGCGGCGCCGGCCCATGTGGTCGACGTCACCGGCGGCGGCAACGCGTCCACCGGCGGCTTCCTGGCCGGATACTGCCAGTCGGACGGCGACATCGTCCAGGCCGGCCGGTGCGCGGCCGTCTCGGCGTCGTACATCATCGAGCAGTACGGCGTCCCGGATGAGATCGGCGCGGCGGCCATGGCGGCCGCCCGGGAGAAGCTGCAGGCGCTGCAGCCCGACAAAGTGTAAGGAGGAGACCCCATGGCAACGAATGAGATGCTCGAGCAGGTGCTGACGTTCCCGTCCCTGCTGGAGCAGCTGTACCCGGAGCTGGCCGCCGCGGCGGAGACGTTCCTGCCCGACGACCGGCTGCAGCAGCTGGACCGGATCTACCTCTACGGCAGCGGCGACTCCCTCAACGCCGCCGTCTGCGCGGCCCAGGCCTTCGCCCGGTTCGCCCGGATCCCCACCATGCCCCTGCCGGCGCTGCAGGCGTCGCGGTACGTGGCCGCGACGCTGACGCCGGAGCAGGCCGCCCGGACCCTGACCGTCTGCATCAGCAACAGCGGCGAGGCGGCCCGGACGGCGGAGGCCGCCATGGCCCTGCGCCGGTGCGGCTGCCTGACGGCCATCCTGACGGCCCGGCCCGACTCCCGGGCCGGCCGGGCCACCGAGCACATCCTGCAGCTGAACGTGCCGCCCATGGCCTCGTCGGTGCCCCTGCCGGGCACCCGGAGCTTCGTCGCGCCGGTGCTGGCCATGTACCTGCTGGCCGTGGCCTTCGGCCGGCGGCGCGGCGTCCTGACGGACGCGGAGGCCGACGGGCTGCGGGCGGAGCTGCGGGCGCTGCCGGCGCTCCTGGACGCGGCCCTGGCCGACGGGCGGGAGACGCTGGAGGATTTCGCGGCGCTCTGCGGCCGCACGCAGCGGCTGGAGTTCCTGGGGGCCGGCCCGTGCCGCGGCGCCGGCGACTTCGGCCTGTCGAAGGTGCTGGAGGCCATCGGCACGTACGTGATCTCCCAGGACATGGAGGAGTTCGCCCACCAGACGTTCTTCAGCGTGGAGCCGGAGAAGCTGCCCACGGTGCTGACGATCCCGTCCCGGGGCGCCAGCGTGCAGCGGTGCCGGGAGATCCTGCGGGTGGTGCGCTTCCAGGGCCGGCCGTGCCTGGTGCTGACCGACGACCGCGCCGCCCTGCCGGAGCTGGGGGACACGCCGTCCGTCTGCCTGCGGGAGCCCGTCCGGGAGGAGTGGGCGCCGCTGGTGTTCGCCGGCGTCATCACGTGCCTGACGGCGCTGATGCCCCTGCTGCCCGGCGACACGTACATGCACGGCCACCGGGGCCCCTACGCCGAGGAGGGGCTGCCGACGGTCCGCGAGAGCCAGCTGATGATCGGATAAGGAGCGATGGAAATGAACTGCTTTGACAAACTGCTTTCCCGGTACGACTATGCCGACCGCCTGAAGCCCGGCGGCTTCGTCATCGACGGCAAGCCGGCCCTGACGCGCATCGACCCGGCGCTGGTGGGCGACTACGTGATCATGACCGTCCGCGACCCGCTGCTGGAGTACGGCGGCGAGCCGGCGGAGCTGCTGAGCCAGCGGCTGGAGAACCGGGTGCTGGCCGGCCGCTCCGGCATGTTCACCACGTATTCCGGCTACTACAAGGGCGCCCACATCAGCATCGTCAGCGGCGGCAGCGGCAGCCCGGAGGCGGAGCTGGTGCTGGTGGAGTTCATGCACTACACGAAGGCCAACACGTTCCTGCGCCTGGGCGGCGGCGCGGCCCTCAACGAGAAGCTCAAGTCCGGCGACGTGGTCATCGCCAGCGGCGTCGTCCGGGACGAGGGCATGTCCCAGGCGTACGTGACGCCCAGCTTCCCGGCCGTCTGCAGCTACGAGCTGGTGGCCGCCTTCTCCGGCGCGGCCCAGGCCCTGGGATACCGCTACCACGTGGGCATCGGCCGCTCCCAGGACAGCGAGCACGTGGCCTGCGGCCGCCCGTCCGTGGGCGGCTACCTGCAGCCGTGCCACACGGAGATCATCGACTACTACAACCGCGCCGGCGTCCTGTACTGGGACCGGGAGTCCTCGGGCATCGTGACGCTGTGCAACCTGTTCGGCCGCCGCGGCGGCGCCGTCGTCTCCGTGGACAACAACCTGGTGACGGGCGAGTCGTTCACCGCCGGCGACGGGCAGGACCACGCCATCGACATCGTCTTTGAGGGCCTGGCCAACCTGCACAAAATCGACGAGCAGAAGGCCGCCAAAGGCACGGCCCACTGGGCGCCGGAGACGTTCTGAGAAATCCCCCCGTACCCGGAGACGGTCTGAAACCGTACCAGCCGAAGGGTTCGGAGGGAGGGAAAGTGTGAAAGGCTGCTCCGCAGAGCGTGCCGGAGCGCAACCGCCCGCAGCGCGGGCGGCGCTTGGCGCGAAGGCTGGACCGTCAGGGTCCCCTTT
>CAJFNY010000019.1 GCA_904395865.1 uncultured Oscillospiraceae bacterium | reverse complement strand
CCTTTGCCCCTCGGCCTAAGTGCCGCTGCTGCGCAGCGGTTGGCCTCGGGATGCGCCTGCGGGCGCAATCGCTCCGACTGCCCTCCGTCCCGCCGGGCCCGCAGCCGGAAGCAGCGGGGCGCGGGGGCCGCGCCCCCGGAAAAGGCCCGCCGGCCTCAGAGGAACTGCTGCTGTCCCGGCGGCGCCAGGTGCAGGTGCTCGTACGCCAGCTGCGTCACGCAGCGGCCCCGGGGCGTCCGCGTCAGGAAGCCGATCTGCATCAGATACGGCTCGTACACGTCCTCCAGCGTCACCGCCTCCTCGCCGATGGTCGCCGCCAGCGTCTCCAGGCCCACCGGGCCGCCGTTGTAGTTCTCGATGATCGCCGTCAGCATCCGCCGGTCCACCGCGTCCAGGCCCAGCTGGTCGATCTCCAGCTGGCCCAGGGCGTGGGCCGCCGCGTTCCGGGTGATGACTCCGTCGTGGTACAGCTGCGCAAAGTCCCGCACCCGCCGGAGAATCCGGTTGGCGATCCGCGGCGTCCCCCGGGAACGGGCAGCGATCTCCGCCGCGCCCGCCGGGTCGATGTCCATCTGCAGCAGCGCCGCGCTTCGGGTGACGATCCGCTGCAGCTCCTCCTTCGTATACAGCTCCAGCCGCAGCTGGACGCCGAACCGGTCCCGCAGCGGCGAGGACAGCTGCCCCGCCCGCGTCGTGGCGCCCACCAGCGTGAACCGCGGCAGCTCCAGCCGGATGGAGTTGGCCGACGGCCCCTTGCCGATGACGATGTCGATGGCAAAGTCCTCCATGGCCGGGTACAGGATCTCCTCCACCGCCCGGTTGAGCCGGTGGATCTCGTCGATGAACAGCACGTCGCCGGCGCTGAGATTCGTCAGCAGCGCCGCCAGGTCGCCGGCCTTCTCGATGGCCGGGCCGGACGTGACCCGCAGCTTCACGCCCATCTCGTTGGCGATGATGCCGGCCAGGGTCGTCTTGCCCAGGCCCGGCGGGCCGTACAGCAGCACGTGGTCCAGCGGCTCGCTGCGGCGGCGGGCCGCCTCGATGTAGACGGCCAGGTTGCCCTTGGCCTTCTCCTGGCCCGTGTAGTCGGCCAGGGTCCGGGGGCGCAGGGAGAACTCCCCGTCGTCCAGCGGCGTCGGCGAAGTCGTGACGAGCGGCGCCTCCAGGTCCTGGGAAAAGTCAATGCTCAAGCCGCATGCCCCCTCACTGCGCCACCATGGCCCGCAGGGCCTGGCGGATGATGTCCTCGACGCTCAGCGCCTCCACGTCCACGCCCCGCAGGGCCGCGCCGATCTCCGACTGGGAGTAGCCCAGCACGGCCAGCGCCGCGGAGGCCTCGGCCGCCTTGCCGCCGGATGGCGGAATTGTGACAGAATCCACCGCACCGCCGGCGGCCTGCAGCTCGCCGGAGAGCGTGTCCTTCAGCTCCAGCAGGATCCGCTGGGCCAGCTTCTTGCCCACGCCGGGGGCGGCCGTCAGGGCCTTCTCGTCGCCGGTGACGACGGCCAGGGTGAACCGGTCGGGCGTCGTGGTGGAGAGGATGGCCAGGGCCGCCTTCGGCCCGACGCCGGAGACGTTGATGAGCCGCTGGAAGCAGCTGCGCTCCTCCCGGGTGGCGAAGCCGTAGATGTCGACGCCGTCGTCGCGGAACGAGCAGGTGGTGTAGAGCCGCTGACGCTGCCCGGACTTCAGCTGGGCCTGGGTGTAGCCGGTGACGCGGCAGGCGTACCCGACGCCGCCGCAGTCCACCACGGCGATGCCGGGCTCCGGGACGGAGACGATTCCGTCCAGATAATAATAAAGCATACCTTCAGCCTCCCGACTGCGTCTGCTCCGCCCGGGCCAGCAGCGACGTGCGGCTGCGGCCGTGGCACAGGGCCAGGGCCAGGGCGTCGGCGGCGTCGTCGGGGCGGGGGACGCGGTCCATGTGCAGCAGGCGGCGGGTCATGTCCATGACCTGGCGCTTCTCCGCCTTGCCGTAGCCCACGACGGCCTGCTTGACCTGCATGGGCGTGTACTCGTAGATGGGGATGCCGGCCTGGGCGACGGTCAGCAGGATGACGCCGCGGCCGTGGGACACGCCGATGCCGGTGGTCACGTTGTGGCCCCAGAACAGCTCCTCAATGGCCACGGCGTCGGGCCGGAGGGTCTGGAGCAGCTCGGTCATGTCGTTGAAGATCATCACCAGCCGCTGGGAAAAATCCAGCTCCGGCGGGGTGGTGACGGTGCCGTACCGAAGCAGCTGCGGCTCGCCGTGCCGGAAGTCCACCAGCCCGAAGCCGATGGTGGCGAAGCCGGGGTCGATGCCGAGGATGCGCATCAGGCCGTGATCTGCCAGTAGCAGAGATTGGCGATGCCCAGCAGCACGATGGCCAGCAGCACCCAGGCCATGGCCACGTGCCACCAGGGCCGCGGCGTATACTTCTGCTGCTCGCGCCCGGCCTCCTGCTCCCGCTCCCGTTCCCAGGCGCTGCGGGCATCCCGGAGGCCCTCCGTGGTGCGATCGTCCTGCATGCAAATCACCTCAAATTACAGTATACCACAAAGCGCCCCGAAAGGACAGTCCAAATTTGCCGCCGGGGCCGGGTGGCCGGTTCCGCCTCCGGCGGACTGCTGCCCGCTGCGAAAAAGCCGCCAACGTCCGTTGGAGGTATCAGAACTTCAGGAGGCGGGAGAAAGCTTCTTGACTTCTTCGGGAAAATCCAATAGGATAAGTATGAGATTTCGATTTGTAACCAACAATCCCGCCCCGGTTTCGGGGTGCCGCGCCATGGAGCGGCCGCCGGAGGCGACTGAGGTGAAGTACGGCTGTCATGGACTACGAGGAAAATATCACGTTCTCCATCAATGAGGTGGCCAAGATGCTGGGCGTCGTGTCCGCCACCATCCGAAACTGGGAGAAGCACGGGCTGATCACCGTCAAGCGCTCCCGCAGCAACTACCGGGTGTTCACGCCCGACGACATCGAGGTGCTCAAGAAGATCAAGGAGTACTCGGTAGACAAGCACATGGGTATGCACGCCATCAAGATGCTCCTGCCCAAGGCCGGCGGCTCCGACCTGGAGCAGTGCGTGGAGCAGAGCAAGGAGGTCAACTACTCCCGGAAGCTCATCAGCGAGAAGTGGCGCGAGATCCGCAGGCAGCAGGGGTACACCCTGGAGGAGGTCAGCCGCGCCGTGGGCATCTCCACCGCCCACCTGAGCAAGCTGGAGAACGGCGGCAGCGTCTCCCTGGACCTGCTCAACAAGCTGGCCCACTTCTACCGGGAGAGCCCCCTGTACTTCCTGGAGAGCCGCGGGCCGGAGAACCACCTGGTCCGCAAGGGCCAGGGCGACCCCATCCAGCTCAAGAGCGACCCGGGGCTGGAGATGGTCTCGCTGATCGCCATGCGCGAGCACATGATGTACCCGGTGCTCTGCACCGTGGAGCCCGGCTGCGGCAACCTGACGCCCCACTCCCACAACGGCGAGGAAATGATCTACATGCTCTCCGGCGTCGTGGAGATCCGCCTCAACGACGACCCGCCGTACATCCTCCACCCCGGCGACACGTTCTACTACCGCGGATCCGACACCCACTGCTGGAAGAACATCTCCCCCAAGCCGGCCCGCCTCCTGTGGGTCCACTCGGCCATCGCCAAATGAAATGAACGGACACGGCCCCGCCGCGGATGCGGCGGGGCCGTTTTGTCTATTATGGACTATGGACGGCGGGCCGTCTCCAGCCGGGGGCCCAGGCGGGAGAGGAGCTCGTTGGGGATCGTGCCGCAGCGGGCGGCCAGCTCCTCGGCCCGGAGTTCGCCGTCGCCGTCGCGGCCCAGGAGGGTGCAGACGTCGCCGGGGGCGGCGTCGGGCACGTCGGTGACGTCCACCAGCAGCTGGTCCATGCAGACGGAGGCCACGGGGCAGAAGCGCCCCCGGATCAGGACGCGGCCGCCGTGTTCCGCCAGGGACCGGGGCAGGCCGTCGGCGTAGCCGATGGTGACGACGGCCAGGCGGCTGTCCCGGGCCGCCCGGAAGGCCAGGCCGTACCCGGCCCCGTCCCCGGCGGCCACCGGCCGGACGGACGCCACCCGGGCCCGGACGGCCAGCACCGGCTCCAGCTCCGGCAGGCGCCCGCCGCCGCCGGAGCCGTAGAGGGCCAGCCCCACCCGGGCCAGGCCGCACGGCTGGGGCGGCAGGTTCCGGACGGCGGCGCTGGACTGGACGTGAAGGCAGCCCACGCGGCAGCCGGCCGCCTCCAGGGCCGCGGCCGCGGCGTAGAAGCGGGCCAGCTCGTCGGCGGTGGCGGCGGCGGAGGCCGCGTCCGTCTCCTCCGCCAGGGGCAGGTGGGTGAACATCCCCTGCACCCGCAGGTACGGCAGGCGGCAGACGCGTTCCAGGGCCGCCGTGTCGCCGGCGGGGATGCCCAGCCGGTGCATGCCGGTGTCCACGGCCAGGTGGACCCGCAGGGGCGTGCCGGCGGCCGACAGGGCCAGGGCGTGGGCCTCGTCGGCCACGGTCTGGGTCAGGCGCCACCGGGCCAGCAGCGGCGCCTGGGCCGGCGGCGTGTACCCCAGGACGAGGATCGTCCCCGGGACGCCGCGGCGGCGCAGGGCCACGCCCTCGGCGGCGCAGGCCACGGCGAAGTGGCGGACGCCGGCCCGGCGCAGGATCCGGGCGCAGGCCGCGGCCCCGTGGCCGTAGGCGTCGGCCTTGAGGACGGCCATGAGCCGGCAGCCGGGGGCCAGGGCCGCCCGGACGGCGGCGGCGTTCCGGGCCAGGGCGGCGGCGTCCAGCTCCTTCCAGGCCCGGGCGCGGCCGCCGGTGGGGGCCGGGCGGAGGGCGTCCAGCACCGCGGCCGCCGCGAAGCTCACGGCCAGGACGGCCGCGAAGTGGACCGGGTTGCAGTCCGCCAGCAGGCCGTCCAGCCCCACCAGCCCGGCGAAGCCGCGCACCAGCACGATGCACCCCGGGTGCAGCACGTACACCAGCAGCGCCAGCCGCTGCGCCCGCCGGTCGCGCCCGGCGTTGGCCGACTGGAGCAGGGCGAAGAGAAAGACCATCACCGCCGGCAGCAGCGCGTACATGCTGTCGTGCCGCGGCCAGCCCAGGGCCCGCAGGGCGAAGGCCTCTGCCGTCATGGCCGCCAGGGACGCGGCCAGCCCGACGGCGGCCGTCCGGCCCCGCAGCCGCGGGCAGGCGCCGCCCAGCAGCAGGAACAGCGGCGCCAGGAAGAGGCCGTTGCGGGTGTACGAGCAGACGGAGAACACGGCCCGGTACAGCGCCGCCGCCGGCGGCCACCGGACGGCCAGGCCGTACCAGCTGTCCCCGCCCAGGCCGATCGCGTAGAGCACGCCGGCCGCCGCCAGAGCCGCCGGCCATCCCAGCCGCCGCAGGGCCCGGGCCACGGGCACGCCCAGCAGCACGGCCGGGAAGTACCACAGGTGGTACAGCGTGCCGTCCACCAGCAGGCAGCGGACCCACTGGGCCGGTGTGTACCCGCCGTTGTACCAGTTGACCGGCAGGTAGATCGCCACGGCCACCAGGTACACGGCCAGCGTCCGCCGCAGCAGGCGGCCCGTCCTCCAGCCGCCGCGCTCCAGGAAGCAGCCGCTGACCATGAGAAAGAACGGCACCGCCACCCGGGCCAGCACCCGGGTCAGGAAGAAGTTGCCGCCGTCCCAGACGCCCAGCAGCGGCGACGTGTGGTTGCACACCACCAGCACGGCCGCCGCCAGCCGGAACCGGTCGAGCCACGGCCGCTTCACGGCGCCGCCTCCCAGACCGTCACGATGAAGCCGCCGGCGTTGTCTCCGGAGGCCTCCCACCGGCCGGCGCGGCACGGGGGCGGCAGGGCCGCCTCGTCCCCGGCGCACGGGACGGAGAACACCGTGGCCCGCCGCCCGTCGGCCAGGGCCACGGACCGGGGCCGCTCCCGCAGGAAGTCCCGGTACTCCTCCAGGCAGAGGCCGCGGCGCTCCAGCAGCAGGGCGTGGGGGACGCCCACGTACCGGAAGTGCCACGGCTCCTCGGCGATGCCGGTGACGGTCTCCTTCTCCCGCCGGTACCGCTGGACGAAGCCGAAGCCGGCCGCCGCCCGGCGGAAGGCGCCGCAGGCGCCGTCGTCGGGGAAGTCGGGCCGCAGGAAGTCGATCTCCGCCGCGGCCCGGCCCAGGTCGACGGCCAGGCCCGACTCGTGCTCGCTGCAGCCGGGCAGGGCCACGTACTGCCGGGTGAAGCCGGGGCCGTGGTCCCGCAGGGCGTCGTCCCAGATCCGCTGCTGCTCCTGCCGGCTGCGCCAGCCGGAGACGGGGACGATCTCCGCCCCGCCGCCCACGGCCCGGATGCACGCCCGCAGGCAGGCGGCGGCCCGGCGCTCCAGCAGGACGCCGGGGGCCGCGGCCGTCAGGGCCGGCGGTTCGGCGGCCAGGGGGTGGCGGCGGTTGATGAGCACCAGGGGGCCCCGGGCCGACCCGGCCCGGGCCAGCGCCGCCGGCTTCACCGGACGTCCCCCAGGGCCGCCAGCCGCCGGATCAGCGACGGGAAGTCCACGCCCGCCGCGGCCATCATGGCCGGGAAGCGGCTGTGGGCCGTCAGGCCCGGGATCGTGTTGACCTCGTTGAACAGCAGCCGGCCCTCCGGCGTCCGGAAGAAGTCCACCCGGGCGAAGCCGCGGCAGTCCAGGGCGCGGTAGACCGTCTGGGCCGCCGCCTGGACGGCAGCCGTCTCGCACCGGCCCAGGGGCGCGGGGCAGAGGAGCTGCGACGTCTCCGGCGTGTACTTCTCCCGGTAGTCGAAGAAGCCGCCGGCCAGGGCCACCTGGTCCACGGCGCCCACGGTCAGCACCCGGTCGCCCACCACGGCGCAGCCCACCTCGAAGCCGGGGACGGCCTCCTCCAGCAGGGCCTCGCCGTCGTGGCGGTACGCCGCGTCCAGGGCGGCGTCCAGGCCGTCGGGCGACGCCACCCGGCTGACGCCGAAGGACGAGCCGGCCCGCACCGGCTTGACGAACAGCGGGTACCCCAGGGCGGCCGCGGCCCGGGCGGCGGCCCGACGGTCGTCCTCCCGGCGGAAGACCATGCCCCGGGGCGACGGGATGCCGGCGGCGGCCGCCAGCAGGTGGGCCCGGTGCTTGTCCATGCAGACGGCCGAGGAGAGGACGCCGCAGCCGATCAGCGGCACGCCCGTCAGGGCCAGCAGGCCCTGGACGGTGCCGTCCTCGCCGTTCTTTCCGTGGAGCACCGGGAAGGCCGCGTCGAAGGGCCGGACGGCGCCGGAGCCGTCCAGGTCCAGCACCGCCGGCCGGCCGAAGTCCAGCCGCAGCGTGCACGGCGTGCACCACTCCGGCCGCTGCCAGCCGTCGCCGGGCAGGGCGTCCGGGTCGCCGGAGAACCGGTACCACGCGCCCTCCCGGGTGATGCCCACGGCCAGGGGCCGGCAGACGGCCGGCAGCTGCGTCAGCACCGCGTGGGCCGACTGGAGGGAGACGGCGTACTCGCTGGAGCGGCCGCCGAAGATCGTCAGAATCGTTTTCATGGAATGCGCCTCCTTGCGGCGGGCGCGGAAGGCCGCCCCGCCGGGATACCCATATGGTATCGCAGCGGGGCGGCCCATGCCTGCGGGAAGTCTTTCGGGATTCTTCCGAATCTCCCGCGGAATTCTTACGATTTTCTTACGGCGCGCCGGCGGGCAGGCGGACCGTGAACACGACGCGCCCGTCGGCGCTGGCGGCGGTGACGGTGCCGCCGTGGGCCTGCACCAGGGCCCGGGCGATGGCCAGCCCCAGGCCGGCGCTGCCGGTGCCGGTGGAGCGGGCGCCGTCCAGCCGGAAGAACTGCTCGAACATCCGCTCCAGCTTCTCCGGCGGGATCGTCGGCCCGCGGTTGGCGAAGGTGACGACGGCCGTGCCGCCGTCCATGCGGCCCGTCAGCGTGATCTCCGTGCCGGGGTCGCCGTAGTGGCAGGCGTTGCTCAGCAGATTGTCGAACACCCGGGCCAGCTTGTCCGGGTCGCCCACCACCCGGAACGGCTCCGGCAGGTCGGGCGTGCAGGCCATGTCCCGCTCCCGGAGCACCGGCGCGAACTCGCTGACCATCTGCTCCAGCAGCCGCCGCAGGTCCACCGGCTGCAGCGTCAGCTCCAGCCGGCTCAGGCTGAAGCGGGTGATGTCGAAGAACTCGTTGACCAGGTCCTCCAGCCGCAGGGCCTTGTCCAGGGCGATGGACGTGTACCGGGCGCGCAGCTCCGGGGAGAGCTGCGGCTCGTCCCGCAGCAGCGTCAGGTAGCCGATGACGCTCGTCAGCGGCGTCTTGAGGTCGTGGGCCAGGTAGAGCACCAGGTCGTTCTTCCGCTGCTCGGCGTCCCGGGCGGCGCGGGCGTCGGCCAGGGCCTGCTCCCGGGCGGCGTTGAGCTTCCGCTCCAGCTCCGGCGCGCCGGGCAGGACGATGGGCGCCTCGGAGGGGCGGGCCAGCTGCCCGGCCGCGTCGGCCACGGCCTCCAGCCGCCGGGCCGGCCGGGCGATGAAGAACCAGCTGATGGCGATCCACCCGGCCAGCACCGCCACCATGCCCACGAGCATCACGTTGTCGCCGAGCCAGTTGAGCAGGTCGTAGGCGGGGCCGGGCTGCCAGACGAACGCGCCGAAGAACATGGCCGACAGGAAGGCCAGCAGGATCACCACCGTGACCCAGGCCGTCAGGGCCAGCAGGTAGAGGCCCCACGTCCGCAGGGCGCCGGCCGGCGCGGCGTTACGCTTTTTCAATGGTGTACCCCACCCCCCAGACGGTCTTGATGAACTTCGGGCGCCGGCTGGGCTCGCGGAGCTTCTCCCGCAGCCGGGCGATGTGGCTCATGACGGTGTTGTTGCTGTCCAGGTACTTCTCGCCCCAGACGGCCTCGAACAGCTCCTCGCTGGACACGACGCGCCCCTGGTGCTGGCACAGGTACCAGAGGATCTCGAACTCCAGCGGCGTCAGGGCCAGCTTCTCGCCGTACAGCGTGCACTGGTGGTCCTCCCGGGAGATCTGCAGGCCGCGGATGTCGTACGACCGGGGCGGCCCGCCGCCGGGGTTGTACTGCCGGTACCGCCGCAGCTGCGTCTTGACCCGGGCCACCAGCTCCAGCGGGTTGAAGGGCTTCGTCACGTAGTCGTCGGCGCCCAGGGTCAGGCCGGTGATCTTGTCCAGGTCCTCCACCCGGGCCGTGACCATGACGATGGGGAACAGGTGGTCCTCCCGCAGCCGCCGGCAGAGGGCGAAACCGTCCATGTCCGGCAGCATCACGTCCAGCAGCGCCAGGTCCACCGGCTGCCGGGCCACCAGCGCCAGGGCCTCGGCCGCCGTGGCGGCCCGGTGGACCGTGAAGCCCTCGCTGTGCAGGTAGACCGTGACCAGGTCGCCGATGGCCTCCTCGTCGTCCACCACCAGAATGTCGGCCTCCATGACGGCCGCCCCCTTTCGAAAGCATTTCTCCCAGTATACCAGATTTTCGCCCAAAGGAAAACCCCCGGCCGCGGATGCGGCCGGGGGAACGGGGCGCTGTGCGGGGCTCAGGCGGTGCGGGCGCGGCGGTTGGCGATGTACTGCCAGACGAGGACCGCGGCCACCAGGGCCACGCCGACCAGGTCGGTGGCCAGGCCCGGGTCGATGAGCAGCAGGCCGCCGGCGGCGGCCATGAGCCGCTGGATCCAGTTCATCCGGCCCAGGGCGTACCCCTCCAGGGCCGACGAGACGCCGAAGATGCCCAGCAGCGACGTCAGGATGATCTGGACCAGATCCAGGACGCTGCGGACGAACAGCAGGTCCAGGGGGCCGGAGACGTCGATGAGCAGCATCTCCGGGCTCAGGGCGAACACGTACGGCACGATGAACGCGCCGATGGCCAGCTTCGTGGACGTCAGGGCCGTTTTCATGGGGTTGGACTGGGCGATGGCCGAGCCGGCGTACGCCGCCAGGGCCACCGGCGGCGTCAGGTCCGCCACGATGCCGAAGTAGAACACGAAGAAGTGTGCCGCGATCAGCGGCACGCCCATGCGCACGAGGATCGGCGCGCAGGTGGCGGCCATGATGCAGTAGTTGGCGGTGGTGGGGACGCCCATGCCCAGGATGATGCAGCAGATCATCGTCAGGAACAGGGCGATGATGACCTTCCCGCCGGCCAGGGCCACGACGCCGTTGATCAGCAGATTGGCCAGGCCCGTGGCCGTGATGACGCCGCTGATGATGCCGGCGATGCCGCAGGCGGCGGCCACGGCGATGGTGCCCTGCCCGCCGGCGGCCAGGGCCTCCAGGAAGCGCTTGGGCGTCAGGCGGTTGTCCTTGTTGATGAGGCTGACGACGATGGCGGCGATGATGGCGATGGCCGCGGCCGTCTGGATCGTGTTGGTGCTGGAGCTGACGAGGTAGATCAGCAGCACCAGCGGGATCAGCAGGTAGACCTTCCGGATCAGCATGCCGAACTTGGGCAGCTGCTCCCTGGGGATGCCGCGCAGGCCCATCTTCTTGGCCTCCAGGTGGACGGCGATGAAGATGCCCGCGAAGTACAGCACGGCCGGCAGGATGGCCCGGACGATCAGGTTGCTGTACGGCACGCCGACGATGTCGGCCATCAGGAAGGCGGCGGCGCCCATGATGGGCGGCATGATCTGCCCGCCGGTGGAGGCCGAGGCCTCGGCCGCCGCGGCGAACTCGGGGGAGTAGCCGGTCTTTTTCATCAGCGGGATGGTGACGGAGCCGCTGCCGACGGTGTTGGCCACCGACGAGCCGGAGACCATGCCCTCCAGGGCGCTGGCCACCACGGCCACCTTGGCCGGGCCGCCGGAGAAGCGGCCCACCAGGGCGTTGGCCGCCTGGATGAAGAAGTCGGCGATGCCCGTCCGCTCCAGGAACGCGCCGAAGATGATGAACACGACGATGAACTTGGAGCACGTGTTGATGGGCGTGGAGAACACGCCCTCCTTGGAGTAGAACAGGTAGCGCACCAGGTAGTTGAGCCGGCCGCCGAAGGTCGGGTTGGCCAGGCCGGCCACCAGGGCGTAGACGATGAACGCCCCGGCCACGATGAGGATCGGCAGGCCGACGCTGCGGCGGCAGATCTCCGCCAGTGCCAGGATGCCGACGACGCCGATGATGATCTGGTACGTGGCGAAGCGGGAGCCCTGCTGGATGATCGTCATGGCATTGAAGGTGAAGTAGAGCACCGCGCCGGTGCCCAGCACCATCAGGACGATGTCGTACCAGGGGATGTAGTTGACCCGCTGGACGCCCTTGCGGGCCGGGAACACCAGGTAGCCCAGCAGGATGATGAGCGCCACGAAGGACGTCAGGCGGATCTCCTCGAGCCACGTGGCCCAGAGGGTGACGTAGATGCAGAACACCGAGAAGGCCGCCAGAATCAGGGAGACGATCAGCTTCGGCGTCCCCTCCCAGATCCGGGTGTTGGACTCCCGGTCGTATTTCTTCATGACCGACTCCAGGTCCGCCGGCTGGGCGGCAGCGTCGGCCGGTTTCTTGCGGAACAGCGCCATGGAAAACCTCCTTCAATTTTTCCGTCCGTACGGTACTGAACGGGAAGACTGTCGAAAAACCGCTCCGGCCGAAGGATTCGGAGGGAGGGGATGTGTGCAGGGGAACCGTCAGGGTTCCCCTGCGCGTTCAAT
>CAJFNY010000018.1 GCA_904395865.1 uncultured Oscillospiraceae bacterium | reverse complement strand
TCCGGGTTCCAGTTCATCCCCACCAGGGACAGCAGGCCGTAGTAGCCCCAGGGGATGCACCGGGTCAGGGCCGGCGGGAACAGGAGCGACAGAATCCCCAGAAAGCTCCCGGAGATCCCGCACACCAGCGCCACCGCCTGGTTCGGAAAGCGGAGGGACAGCCCCTGCTGCAGGGCATAGACCATCATGGACACCGCCCAGGAGATCAGGGTGAACAGCCCCATTCGAATCCAGGGGATTCCGCCCGGGAACTGCCACAGGGCGCCGATCCCGGCAAAGACCGCCCAGCGAACCAGGAGCAGCGCCGCCAGCACCAGCGCGCCCCATGCCAGCTTCGCGCCGTAGAGGGCTCCCGGCGACGCCATGGTCTCCAGCAGCTTCAGGGTCGTGCCCTTGTGCTCCAGCTCGCAGTTCCGGCTGGCGATGGTGGCCACGCTGAGGGGCATGACGATGGCGTCCACCATGGCCAGGTCGTACAGCAGCAGCATCCAGCCCTGGCGAAGATCCCCGGCGTCCTGGCGGGCGAATGAGGAGACGATCCACACCACCTCCGCCGCCAGCACGGCGGCGCACACCAGCAGAACCTTCCGCCGGCGGCACTTGAAGAATTCCAGCTTCAGCAGCTTCACAGGCTCGCCGCCTTTCCCGTCAGCTCCAGGAAGATTTCCTCCAGGCTCTTCTGCCGCTCCTCCAGGCGGATGACGCCCAGGCCCTGCGCCCCCAGCAGGCGGGTGAGCTGCCCGGCCTGCCCGTCTGAGAGGATGGGGAGCAGGAGGTATCCCGCCTCCTCCCGGCAGGCCACGGACTCCTCCCGGAGGACGGCCCGGGCCGCGGCGTTGTCGGTGGTCCGCAGGGCCAGATGGTGGCGGCTGCGATCGTGGAGCGCCTCCAGGGTGTCCTGGAACACCAGCTCCCCCTCCCGGATGATGGCCACGTGGTCCGCCATCTGGTCGATCTCACTGAGCAGGTGGCTGGACACCACCACCGTCATGCCGAACCGCTCCGGCAGGGCGCCGATCAGCTCCCGCATCTCCTGGATGCCCGCCGGGTCCAGGCCGTTGGTGGGCTCGTCCAGAATCAGCAGCCTGGGATAGCCCAGCAGGGCCGCCGCCAGGCCCAGGCGCTGCTTCATGCCCAGGGAGTAATGGGCCACCTTCTTTCCCCGCTGGCCGTCCAGCCGGACGAGCTGCAGCACCTCCCGGATGTTCTTCTCCGGCGCGCCCCGGAGGGTCTGGACGATCCGCAGGTTCTCCTCCCCGGTGAGGTGGCCGTAATAGCTGGGGCTCTCAATGAGGCTCCCCACCTGCCGGAGCACGGCCAGACGGTTTTTCCCGTCCATATTTTTTCCCAGCACCTGGATGCTTCCCGCCGTGGGGCGCACCAGACCCAGGATCATTTTCAGCGTGGTGGACTTCCCGGCCCCGTTGGGGCCGAGAAACCCGTAGACGCTGCCCTCGGGCACATCCAGGTCCAGGTGGGCCACCCGCAGGACGTTCCCATACTGCTTGCAAACGTCGCGTGTCTCGATGATGTTCATGGCAAGACCTCCTGATGCTCCCGAGGATACCATGCCTGTCTTACGCCCCGATGAAGCCCACCTTACGTTTCCCTTACTTCTTCACGGAGGTCTGGACGGGCGGACGGGATTTGCTATAATGAGGGGGAGAACTGCAAAGGAGGCCCGGTATGGCCTATCGCATTTTGATCGTGGACGACGAAAACGAACTGCAGAACATGGTAAAGGAAATTTTGGCCCAGGCGGGATATGAGACAGACGCCGCCCTCTCCTGCGCCCAGGCTCTGGAGCAATTCCGCGCCGGGAAACCGGACGCGGTGCTGCTGGACGTGAACCTGCCGGACGGGGACGGCTTCTCCCTGCTCGGGCGGCTCCGGGAGCGCCGGGATGTGCCGGTGCTGTTCCTCTCCGCCCGGGACGAGGACGCGGACCGGCTCCGTGGATTGGGGCTCGGGGCGGACGACTACATCACGAAGCCCTTCCTCCCCCAGGAGCTGCTGCTCCGCCTGAACGCGGTGCTCCGGCGGGTGTACCGGGAGGCGTCCCCGGCCGCCCGGCTGGGGGACGCGGAGATCGACTGGGGCAAGAGCACCGTCCGCCGGAACGGCACGGAAACCGCCCTCACTGCCAAGGAGTTCGCCCTGCTCCGGAGGCTCTGGGAGGCCCGGGGCAACATCGTCACCGTCGACGCCCTGTGCGAAGCCCTCTGGGAGGGGCCTCTGGTGGGGTATGAGAACACGCTGATGGTCCACATCCGCCGCCTGCGGGAGAAGATTGAGGCGGATCCCTCCCGCCCCAAGCACCTGCTGACGGTGCGGGGCCTGGGCTATCGCCTGAACCGGGAAGGAACCACATGAGCCTGCGGAGCTTACTCAAGGGAGCCGTCCTGGTGACGGCTTCGGCGGCCCTGATTGCCGTCATCACCCTGGCGGGCATCCTGGCCTTCGTCTTCTACCATTCCGACGGCGGCCGGAGCTGGGATACCCCGGTGTCCCGGATCTCTTCCGCTCTGACGTGGAACGGCACGGAATACGAATTCTCCGGAGACGATCTGCTGGAGGACGACCGCTGGGCCATCCTGATTGACGAGGACGGACAGGTGATCTGGTCCCTCCGCAGGCCCGCCGACGTGCCGGAGCAGTATTCCCTCACGGACGTGGCCTCGTTCACCCGGTGGTATCTCAGCGACTATCCGGTCCAGTGCCGCATCCGGGACGACGGGCTGCTGGTGGTGGGCGCCCCCAAGGGAAGCGTGTGGAAGCATGACGTCTCCACGGCATCCCAGCTGCTGCACGACGCCCCCTTGTGGTGCGGCGCCATCTTCCTGCTGGCCCTGGGGTGCGTGCTGCTCCTGGCCTATTTTGTGGTGCGCCGCTGGTTCCGGCAGGCCCAGCAGGTGCGGGATGCCGCCCGGTCCGACTGGATCAACGGTGTCTCCCACGACATCCGCACGCCGCTCTCCATGGTCATGGGCTACGCCGCCCAGATGGAGGCGGCCGCCGATCTGCCGCCCGGGCGCAAAAAGCAGGCGGGGATCATCCGTGCCCAGAGCCAGGCCATCCGCGACCTGGTCAGCGACCTGAACCTGACCATGCGGCTGGACTGCGCCATGCAGGCCCTGCGGAAAGAGTCCCTGCAGCCGGAGGCCTTTCTCCGGCAGATCGCCGCCGACTTTCTCAACGGCGGCCTGGGGGACGGCTTCGGCTTCGAGATGGATCTTCCGGCGGAGCCTCTGCCGCGGCTGGATGCCGACCCCTTCCTGCTCCGTCGGGCGGTGAACAATCTGCTCACCAACTGCGTGCGGCACAATGCTCCCGGCTGCTCGATCCGTCTGGGCGCCAGGGCCGGGGGCGGCCGGATCGTCCTGTTCGTGGCGGGCGGCACGGCGGCGCGTACCGCGGCGCCGGCCGATCCCGCCCGTCAGCTGGAGCCGGACGGCGGGGCCGCCCACGGCACGGGCCTGAAGCTGGTGCGCCAGATTGCCGCCGCCCACGGCGGAACCGTGGAATTCGGGCAGGGAGATTCGCAGAGCCTCTGCGTCAGCATCTCTCTCCCCACTCGCTGAGGTGCGGCGGCCGGCGCTCAGGCAGTCGCCCGTCCTTGCAGAGACACCCTCTGAAGCTCCTGCTATCCTGTATCTGCCAGCGTCTCGCAATCGTCCGGGAAGCCTGGACACAATACGAATTCAGGAGGGTTCAAGACATGATCTATCCGGAAGCTGAGAAACTGGAACTCGACGAGGTCCGCACGGTGTTCGCGGAGCATCTTCGTCATTGCCCGGATTTTGAGCTGCTGTGGTCAGACAAGGTGGGCTACGTCTGGCTCACCATCGGCCTGGAGCCGCTCTATGTGGACACCGGCCGGCGGATTGCGTCGGCGGAGGACCTCTGCCGGGAGTGTCTGGAGAGCATCGGGATGGATGTCCTGTATCTCACCGGCAACGACCACGGGCTGAGGGATGCCGATCCGCCGGAGCGCGCTGAGATCCGCCGGCGCTGGAAGCCTTTCCTGGAGCAGCTCCCGCAGTTTGCCCATCTCTGCGGGGAGATCCTTCCGTAAGGGACGAACACAAACGCCTGCCGGCCGCTGCTGCTCCATGGCCCACTGTCGCTCCAGAGATTGGGCCAGGCTCAAGCGCATCTGTTCCATGGCGGCCAATGTCTCCCCAAACTCCCGCACCTTGGCCTTCCCGGTCAGGGGCGTATCCAGGCGCTGCCGGGCAATGGTCCCGGTGGCGCTGGTCAGCAGCGCGGCATCCCGCCGGAGGAAGCCGGCGAAGTGGCGGGTGGAGACGGCGCCTGCCGCCAGCCGCCCCGCCATGCTGAACCACTCCGGGATCCAGCCGGTAAAGCCGAAGAAGTAGTGGATGTGATCCAGCACCATGGTGATGAGGGCAATCCATTTCAGCCCGGTTTCGGTGATGCCTCCGGTCTTGGTCAATGTGCGCGTGGATTCCATGGCAAACGTCTCCTTATCAGATTCTGCCGCCATGGTAGCAGGCAATTCTAAGGAAAGCATCAGGCGCCAAAAAATACCGGGCAGCCCCGCGGATGATCCGCAGGGCTGCCCGGCGCCAGGCGCTCCCGGGAGGCGTCGTCAGGCCTCCGCCATAAACGCCGCTGGCCGGCACCCGTCCGAAAACGGGTGCCGGCCAGTTTCACGCAGATGTGCGCTTTGAACGGGTGCTTTCTCAGTACATGCCGCCCATGTCCGGAGCAGCCGGGGCAGCCGGGGCCGGGGGCTCGGGCTTGTCGGCCACCAGGGACTCGGTGGTCAGGACGCAGCCGCTGATGGAGGCAGCGTTCTCCAGGGCCGTACGGGTGACCTTCGTCGGGTCGACGATGCCGGCCGGGATCATGTCCACGTACTGCTCGCTGTAGGCGTTGTAGCCGTAGCCGACCTTGCGGGAGTTCTTGATCTTCTCGAAGACGATGGAGCCGTCCACGCCGGCGTTCTCGGCGATCTGGCGGACGGGCGCCTGCAGCGCCTTGGAGACGATCTGCGCGCCGGTCTTCTCGTCGCCCTGCAGCTTGGCAACCAGCTTCTCAACCGCCGGGATGGCGTTGACGTAGGCGGTGCCGCCGCCGGCCACGATGCCCTCCTCCACCGCAGCGCGGGTGGCGTTCAGGGCGTCCTCGATGCGCAGCTTCTTCTCCTTCATGGCCGTCTCCGTCTGAGCGCCCACGCGGATGACCGCCACGCCGCCGGCCAGCTTGGCCAGCCGCTCCTGCAGCTTCTCCTTGTCGTAGTCGGAGGTCGTCACCTTGATGGCCGCCTTGATCTCGTTGACGCGGTCGGCGATGGCCTGGGAGTCGCCCATGCCGTCGACGATGACGCTGTTGTCCTTGGAGACCTTCATCTGGCGGGCGCGGCCCAGATCCGGGATGTCGACTTCCTTCAGGTCCATGTTCAGGTCGGAGGCCACGTACGTGCCGCCGGTCAGGATGGCGATGTCCTTGAGCATCTCCTTGCGGCGGTCGCCGAAGCCGGGGGCCTTGACGCACACGCAGTTGAAG
>CAJFNY010000017.1 GCA_904395865.1 uncultured Oscillospiraceae bacterium | reverse complement strand
GTACTGGGTGATGTCGAGAATCTCCGCCGCCTGCCGGACCTTCCGGTCGATCTCCGCCTTCGGCGTCTTGCGCAGCTTCAGCGCGAAGGCCATATTCTCGTACACCGTCATGTGCGGGTACAGCGCGTAGTTCTGGAACACCATGGCGATGTCGCGGTCCTTCGGCGCCACGTCGTTCATCAGCTTGTCCCCGATGTACAGCTCGCCCTCCGTGATCTCCTCCAGCCCCGCGATCATCCGCAGCGTCGTCGACTTGCCGCAGCCCGACGGGCCAACCAGCACGATGAACTCCTTGTCCGCAATGTCCAGGCTGAACTGCTGCACCGCCACGACGCCCTGCTCCGTGATCTGCAGATTCGCCTTCGGCTCGTCCGAGACGTGCTCCTCCTTTTTCTTCTTCTTCCGGCCCTTTTTGCCCTCGCTCGTGTTCGGGTAAATCTTCTTGATGTTCTTCAGGGTCACACTTGCCATCGTTCTTCGGCTCTGACGGCCCCGCCTCCGCGCGGGCCCCCTCACGGCCAGCCGCTCCGGGCTGCGCCGCTTTTACGGCAGGTCTCCACACTGCCGCACCGCAAGCCTGCGGTCGTTTCCTCCTTTTCGAAGCTGCCCACATACAAAGCAAAGCGTGGAGTGCATGCAGGGCCCCTGGATTTGCAGCATCCGGCAGGAACGCCTGCCGGTTATTTCTAATATCTTCTCTCTTCCAGTCTGCAGAAGTTCACGAATCCGATTTCGGCATCAGGTACCGCCTGCTCAGCCGCTCGCACTGGTGCGAAAAGAGGTACTGCGCCACGCAGCCGCCGGCCATCAGATAGTACAGCACCAGCACCAGCAGCATCATCGGCTGCCCGGAGGGCGCGTACGCGGAGGCCACCGCAATGCCGATGGGAACGATCCATGCCAGGACGAAGGTCATCAGCGACGACGGGAACTTCATCAGCGTCAGCAGGAAGCTGTTCCGGATCAGCCCGCGCAGCGGCAGCTCAAAGCGCACCATCATCGGGTACGCCAGCTGCGTCACCAGGAGCCACAGCAGCAGCTGGATCAGCAGGAACACGTAGACCGCTTCCGCCACCCTGCCATTCCACTGGGCCAGGCTGCAGTAGCAGCTCCAGAAGATCAGCGGCAGCGCGCCGGTGATCGAGGAAAGCAGCAGGCTGGCCTTCCAGTTCTCCCGCAGGCCGCGGAAAAACGTGGAGATCAGATGGCAGCTCCGGTTCCGCAGCCACTCCCGGATGATCCGGCTGATGCCGGCATTCGCCGGGCCGGTCAGGGCGATGCAGGGCCACAGCACGATCAGAAACAGGTTGACCGTCCGGATCACCTCGCCCGGCTCGGCCCCCTGCCGGGCGTAGACCGCCAGCAGCTCTGCATTTGCCGAGGTCCAGAGGATCGCCGGTATCCAGAACAGCATATACAGAATGTTCGCGCACGGCAGCGACGTCAGCAGCTCCGTCCGCATGGCGCGGACCTGCCTGGCCTCGTCTGCCACATCCGGAGCCGATGCTCCCCACATCTCCAGTTTCTCTCGCTTCATTTCCGATCCCACCATGCCCAAATCTTCGTCCGCCGCGGCGGCCGCTGCAGGCAGCCGCCGCGGTTTCACGCAGGGTTACAATACCAAATTGCTGCGCAGCGTGTCAACCCGGTCGGGGCGCCGCTGCCGGCCGCAGAAGCGGATCAGCGGGTGCGGTCGTACACCGACTGATACGCAGCCGTAAAGGTGTCCAGGTTCAGCTGGTCCATGGTCTCCACGTAGGAATCCCATTCCTCGTCGATGGAGCTGTCGCCGCGGATGAACTTGTCGCGCATCTCCTCGTAGTAGCTGGTGATGTCCGTCTTCGTCATGTCGATCATCGACTGCTCCTCATCGGTGAAGGCGAACAGCGGCGGCACGGACGGGCTTCTCCACTCGCAGTTCTCACGCAGGTCGTCATACTCGTCGATGTACCACTGATACTGGCGCTTGCTGTTGAGCAGCTGGTCGGTGGTCTGGATATGGCACAGCGTGATCTGGCCGCAGCCCAGCTCGATGATGTTCCACTCGGAACCGTCCTCGGGGTAGAGCAGCGTGACGTTGCCCTCCTCATCGTACTCACAGTTGACGCCCTCGAAGCCGTTGCAGCGGACCTTCAGGACCTCCGGGTCGGCCAGCAGCGTGTCGAGCCACTTCATGGCAATCTCGGGGTTCTCGCACTCGGTGGAGACGCAGCAGGGGTCGCCGCCGATGCGGTCGCGGCGGATGAAGTAGCCCTGGTTGCCGTTGTACTCAGAGGCCAGGGCCGGCCCAAGCGTGTAGTGCTCGCCCATGGGATCCTCCAGGCCGGCAGACGTCATGGCGCCGTAGGTGATGGCGAATGCGCCGTAATAGACGAACACGCCGACGCGGTCAGAGGCGATCTTCTCGGAGAGGTTGGAGGCGTCGCTGTTGAAGATTTCGGGATCCAGCAGGCCGTCGGTATACAGCTCATTCATGTAGGTCAGGTAGTTTCTCTGCTCGTCGCTGGTGTACTCGGGATACACCACGCCGTTCTCGTCGGCCGCGAACGCATCCCAGTTCTCATACCGCTCCAGGCCGAAGGCGTTGCCGATGATGCTGCCCACGTGGTCCAGGTTGGAGCCGGACAGGGCGATCTCGTCGTCTCTGCCGTTGCCGTTGATGTCGCCGGCGTCCTGAATGGCGTGCAGGACCTCCGTGAACTCGTCCAGCGTCTCGGGGATCTCCAGGCCGAGCTCCTCCATCCACGCCGTGTTATACATCAGGACCAGATGGCTCTCGGTGGGGGACACGGCGCCGCCCAGGCCGTAGATGGAACCGTCCTCCGTGGAGACCATGCTGGTGTAGTCAATGCCCTGGGCGTCGAAGTACGCCTCCGTGTTGGTGAAGCAGGTATCCCAGTACTCGCTCATGTCCAGGAACAGGCCGTTGCGGCCGGCGTTGTTGGCGTTCGTCAGGTTGGAGACGTTCGTGATGTCGGCCAGGTTCGTGCCGGAGGCCAGTCTCGTCTGCAGGACCTCGGGATAGCCGGCGATCGGAGACGTGGTCCACTCAATGTGGACGTTGGTGTAGTCCTCCAGCCACTGCCAGAACGGCAGGTCGTTGGACGGAGGCGGATACGTGTCGTTGGCGCCGTCGTACGTGAACACGCTCAGCGTCACCTTTTCATCGCACAGCCAGGAATCTTTCCGCTCCGCGGGCGTCGTGGTCTCGGTGCCTTCCGAATCCGTGGTGCTGTCCGGCGTGGTCTGCTCATCGCTGCTGGCGCAGCCCGCGAGCATAACATCGTCATCCGGGTCCGGTTCCGAGGGGGAACCCGTTCCAGAGGATCCGCCGCTGCTGCCGCTGGGATTCTTGGGGGTGACGACGGTCTCACCGCTCTCCACAGGCTGGCCGCCGGCCTGCACGTCCTGGACATCGTCGCTCACGTGGACCGTGGTGCCGCCGGTTTCGATCCGGGCGCCGTCCGCCAGGACCTCCACCTGCTCCACGGTGCCGCTGCCGGTCACGGAGACATCCTCGGCGTAGCAGTTCACCTGCTCCACCGTGCTGCCGCTGCGGACGGTGATCTGTGCGCCGTCTGCGCCCGCCAGCACCTCGACGGTGCCGATCCGGCTGCTGCGCAGCGTCAGCCCGGCGTCTTCGCCAAGCACGGAAACGCTGCCGCTCGTCTCGAAGCCGTCCAAATCCGTCGTGCCGCTGCCAACGATCTGCACATCCGCTTCCGTCTCACCGCGGAGCGTCACGCCCTCGCCGGCCACCAGGATGATGCCGTCCTCCGGCGCATCGTACGTGCCGGACTCCGTCAGATACGCGGAGATGGCATTGTCGAGCACGGTTGCGAAGGCGGCACGCGTCACGGCGCCTTTGGGGTTGAACCGATTGTCGTACCCCTGCAGGACGCCCCGTCCGACCAGCGCGGCGACCGCGCCCCTGGCCCAGTCGGAGACCTGATCGGCATCCGCGAAGGTCAGCGCCGCATCGTCTCCCAGCGCCGCAATCCGGAACGCTCTGCACACGAGCACCGCCAGCTCCTCGCGGGTCATGTCGTCCTGCGGCCGCATCCGGTTGCCGCTGCCGTTCAGCAGGCCGGCATCGACGCAGCTGCCGATGGCGCCGGCGTACCACGCGTCAGCCGGTACGTCCGTGAAGCGGCTCTGTCCGCTGCCGGCCGGCAGCTTCAGGAGCCTCGTAAAGACCGAGGCCATCTCTGCCCGGGTCATGGGATCCTCCGGGCGGAACGTCCCATCTCCGTCGCCCATCAGGACGCCCGCCTGCTCCCAGCGGTTTACGGGCGCTTCCGCCCAGTGGCCCGACATATCCGTGAAGGCGGCCAGGCTGGTCGCACCCAGGCCAGTTACGCATATGCCGATTGCCAACAGGGCTGCCAGGAAACGCTTGAAAGGTTTTCTCATGTACTTTCCTCCTCAGCTCTTTTTTTATGTACTCGCCCCTTCGGGGCGGTCCATAACCGGTCTCTCCCAAAAAGTTACCCCAACGGTATTCCCTGTGTGCCGTACTGCAGAAGCCCCGATCTTACTGCAGCACGTGTACGTCGAAGCCCATCAGCTTGCCGAAGCAGGCCAGCTCCGCAGCTTCCACGTCGTAAACGAGCGCCGAGTGGTGCGTTCCGCCCAGCTCGCTGAACTTCTGGAGGAATGTCTCCAGCGGCAGCGGCGTACGCAGCCAGCCCTCCACCTCATAGCGGTAGGTGCCGTGGTCTCTGGCAATGTCCAGCATCTCCACCGGCGTGAGGATCAGGCTGTACTTCCCATCCTCCATCGGCGCCAGGTTGATGAGCACCGCACTGCCGGCGCGATAGCTTCCGTACGCCGCCACCGTGTCGCCGGCCGGCGTGTACGTGAACGCCTTGTCCACCACCACCGGCTGCGGCCGGGAAAGGGACAGGTTCATCTCGCCCATATGGCTCAGCAGGATCAGGCCGTTCTTCCAGCAGGGGCAGAACGTCTCGGTAAAGGTGACGTCCCGGTAGACGTGCATCAGCGCCGCAACCAGGTTCGCCGTCAGGACATCGCCCTCGCCGGCGTAGCCGAGGCCGCGGGAGATGGCCTTACTGATCTCCAGGAACGGCATCTTCTGCTGCTCCATTCCCAGGAAATTGACGGTGCAGGCCGTCAGCTTGTTGGCTTCGCACCACTTCCGCAGGACCAGGCCCATCCGCGTCTCTGCACGGTAGTTCTCCAGATTCTGGACCTCAATGCGGTAGTGCTCCCGGTCCCACTTCAGCTCTGCGTCGATCTCCTCCTCCGTGACCGGATACGCCGCGTAGTCCTCCGGGAACGAGAAGTGCACGACCTCCGCGCCGAAATCCCCGCGCATCTGCTCGTCGGTGCGGACGAAGTCGCCCATGCCGTCGAACGCGCCGCCCATGCGGCCGATCCGGCCCCGCCGGAACGCGCGGGCTGCCGCCGCCGCGCGGCAGCGGGAGAGGACGCGGCTGATGACGTCCGAATGGAGGTAATGCCCCGCCTCCACCACGTACGGCAGGCCGCGGCGGCGCATCAGGTTGCACAGGTCCATGACACCGTGGATGCCGTGATTGAAGGTGACGTCCCGCCGCTCCATGCGCACCGACATGTCGTACGTCAGCGTCGTGTCGCAGACGATCACCGGCCGGTTCAGCCGGCAGAGGGCGTCGATCGCCTCCAGCGACGGCGAGTAAGCCAGGTGGAACGTCACGACGGCGTCCACGTCCGCCTGCTCAAACAGATCGGCGGCCTGATCGAATTCCTCCCGGATTCGGCACACCGGCGCAGCAACCACCTCGGCGCCGCCGGACTCCAGCATGGCGCGAACCGCCGCCAGGCACCGTTCCATGGGCTCGCGGTTCGTCCCGCGCACGTCATACAGCTTGATATACAGGGGCAGCAGCCCGATTTTCATACCCTGATTCATTAGGAAGCCCTCTCTCCGTACAGATTCTTTAACGCCTGGTCCAGGATTCTCCGGCTGTTGCCGTAGAATACGCCGTCCAGGTCCGCCCGGCTGAGGCCGGCGCGCTGGCTGGCGCGCTTGAACGCCAGCAGCTCCTCATACATGAAGAACGTCAGCTTTTTGCCGTCCGCCTCCGAGACCTCGCGCATGTGCCGGTCCTGGGAGACGTCGCCGTACAGCCCCGGCGGCACGCAGTTGATGTAGGTGTCGTTCTCCACGATGCGCTTCGTCCGCATCCGCAGGATCGGTAGGTCGCTGCCGAACATGATCCGACCCGGACCCACGGCATCCAGCAGCCGCTCCATGGCGTACTGGCAGCAGTTGGCGCTGAAGTCGAACAGCAGATCGGCGCTGTCCTGCAGGACGGAGAAGGCGTTTCCCACGTCCGCTTCACAGTAGGCCCGGCCGATGTGGGCCACAATCAGCAGGATGTTCGGATATCGCTGCTTGATCTCCAGAATCTGCGCCAGGTTCACCGGATCCCGCAGGCGGCCCGGCCGCGGCAGGTGGAGCATCATGATGCCGCCCAGCGCGTTGAGCCTCTCCAGCTGATGGGGCGGGAAAAAGTCAAACACGCGGATCTCCGGCTCCGGCAGGTACGCCGGCGACAGATCCAGGTACGACTTGAGGCCCAGGAATCCGCCGGCACGGATCTGCATCTCGATCTCGTCGGCACTCTGCTCCGGCCGCGCGTAGTACAGCGCCGGGAAGCCCGTCCGCCGGGAGCAGTCGGCCACGTAATCGTTGCACGCCTGCAGCGTGCGGCGGTCGTGGCAGCTGGCAAACATCAGGGCGCTCACCTGCTTCCCGGGGAACATCAGGCGGTACGTCTCCTGCAGGTCCTCCACCGGATCCTCCGCCGCCACCATGGCCGGCCAGGATACGGTCCGCTTCTTTCCGTTCGTCTGCTCCTCTGTCCCGCGGATGGACCGCTTCCACACGTGGGTGTGAATGTCGATGATTTTATCGGGCAGGAAGTCCTTCAGCTCCTGCTCGTAAATCTGCCGGTCCAGCGGGGTTACTTCGAATAGCTTCATAAATCTACTTCCTCTTCCATGAAAGAATGCAGTCAGAACAGCGTCGCAGCGTGCGCACGGTAGCCTTCTGCTGCCGCCCGATACTGTCTGTTGTGCTCCGGGATTGGTTCCACGACGCGCTCCGGGACGGACAGCCTGCGGTAGCCCTCTCCGACATCCGCAAACACCTGCGTCCCGACGCCCGCCAGAATGCAGGCGCCCAGACAGGCCAGCTCCGGCATCCGCGCCACGCGGACCGGCATTCCCGTGACGTCCGCCAGAATCTGCACCCAGATTCCGCTCTTCGCAGCGCCGCCGGAAAACTTCAGCGTGTGGATGGGGTAGCAGGCCCGCAGGGAGTCGAGAATCCAGTCGCTCTGGAACGAGACGCCCTCCATGACGGCGCGCGCGATGTCGAAGCGGTCATGGGAAAGGTCAATCCCCTGCAGCGCGCCGCGGGCCTCCTTGGACATTCTCGGGTAGCCGCTGCCGTTGAGGTACGGGTAGAACCGGAGGCCGCCGGCCCCGACCGGCTTCTCCGCCACCCGTTCGTTGATCCGGTCGTACGCCATCGGCTCCGTGCCGTCGGACAGCTGCCTGCGGAACCATTCCAGGCAGACACCGCCGGAGGGGATCGACGCCACGGTCCCCCACTTGCCCGGGGATGCCGAGACGGACTGGGAGGCGCCCGATTCGAAGTGGGGACGGTCCGTCAGGACCGTCACGGCCCAGGCCGTGCCCGAACCGATCAGCGCGCAGCCGCTCTCTCCCAGGCCGGCGCCGGCCGCCACCGCGTACTGGTCGTGGGCGCCCGTAACGACCGTGACCTTCTCCGGGAGGCCCAGCGCCGCGGCAACCTCCGGCAGGATCGTCCCAATTTCCGATGCGGAAGGCCGGATCTCCGGCAGCCGCGACGGCTCCATGCCGATCCAGGACAGGATCCGTTCGTCGTACTGCATCTTCCGGATGTCCGTCAGCTGGTTGATACCGGCGTCGGAAATATCCACCACCGGGCGGCCGGTCAGCTTGGCAGAAATGTAATCGGGCACCGTCAGGAACCAGCGCGCCTTTTCGAAGATCTCCGGCTCATGGTCCCGCATCCAGGCCAGCTGCAGCGCCGGCAGTCCGCCGGAGATGTACCAGCCTGTGGTCCGGTAGATCTCGTCGCCGGGGAAGGCAGCCCGGAACCGGTCGACCTCCTCCGGCGTACACCGCCGGTCGCTCCAGACCCTGGCCGGGCCCAGGGGCCGGAATGCGCCGTCCGTCGGAACGACGGTTCCCCCCTGCGCGGAAAAAGAGACGGCGGTGATCCCCGACGCCTTTTCCCGATCCCTGCAGATCGTCCGGATCAACTCCGTCACTGCGGTCCACCAGTCCTCTGCATTCTGCTCACGCCAGCTGTGATGCGGCATGGCCATACCGTATTCGCGGTACGCGGAGGCGGCAATGCTGCCATCCTCTCCGCAAAGCAGCGCCTTCGCGCCGGTCGTCCCAATGTCAATACCCAGCAGGTATCGCTTCATGATAACCCATCTCCCAGACAATTGATTGTTTCAATCAATTGATGCATGACTTTTCTGTTTATCTCCCTCTGCTATGACTAAAATAATCCCTTTTGCTGTGAATTTCAATTGTCATTTCTGTAAAATTCTGATCGACTCAATTGTTTATTTCATCAAATGATCGTTTCGTTCAAATCACTGTTGACGGCTGCTCCGGAATTTGTTATAATGGAGTCCAACAGAACAGAAGGGAGGTTTTGATGTGTCCAAGCAAGCTGAACGTGAAAACTACATTATGAAAATGCTCATAGCGTCAGGACGCGTTACCATATCCGAGGTTGTCAGTACGCTGAACGTCTCTGAGGCAACCGTTCGCCGGACCTTCGTCGAGATGGAGCGCGACGGCAAAGTCATTCGGAATTACGGCGGAATCATTCCGGCAAAAACGCTTCCGGAATATCGGTTCGATCACAACAGCTCCACACACAGCCATCAAAAGACCATCATCGGTCAGTTGGCCGCTCAGTTAGTGGAGGATAACGACACCGTCTTTCTGGACTGCGGCACCACTGTCTTTTATATGGCCCTGGCGCTCTCCGAGCGGCTGAACCGGCATGAACTGCTGTCCATCAACATTGTGACGAACTCGATCCCCAACCTGCAGGCCATCACCCCCAATCTGACGTCCAACGTCGTTCTGCTGGGAGGCACGTACAACGGGGTCCGGCAGGATTTCAGCGGCCCGCTGACCGAGTCGTATCTGGAGCCATTTCACTTCACCAAGTGCTTCCTCGGCACCGACGGCCTGTCGGCAGAGGGCGGCTTCTTCTCCACGCAGGTCAGCCAGTCGCGTCTCATTCAAAAGGTCATGCGCCGCTCTGCGCAGACGTACATCCTGATGGAAAACGGCAAGTTCGCGCGGCAGGCCTTCATCTCCTACGCCATGCCCAGCGACGTTTCCGGCGTCATCACCGAAGCCACCCCCAGCGAACAGCAGATGGAGCTGCTCCGCGGCGCTTCCCTGCGGCTGTATACGCCTGAGCATGCGGACGGCCTTCCCGTCGACTGACTGCCCTTCCGGGCGCCGCCGGCGCCTCAGAGACGTTTTTTGATCGTTTCGCTCAAGCTTTTCCCGCTGCCGCTGCAGCACTTTCGCAGCGGCCTGTCACAAACTGAAAGGGCGCCGGAAAGAAGCAGGCTTCGTTCCGGCGCCCTTTGTGTGCAAAAAAATCCCGAATGCGTTGGCTTAACAGTGATAAGGAACTAAATCACTTATCAACTGTTAGCTGACGGTTTTCGGGTGCATACGAAACTCCCGTCTGATTCC
>CAJFNY010000016.1 GCA_904395865.1 uncultured Oscillospiraceae bacterium | reverse complement strand
CACCATCCGGGCCACGCAGTCGGCCACGGCCATGGCCGGGATCTCCCCGCCGGTCAGGACGAAGTCCCCCAGGGAGATCTCCTCGTCGACGCACTCCTCCAGGAACCGCTCGTCCACGCCCTCGTAGTGGCCGCAGACGAGGATCAGATTGTCGTACTGCAGCAGCTCCCGGGCCTTGGCCTGGTTGAACGTCCGGCCGGCCGGCGAGAGGTAGACCGTGTGCACCGGCCCGCCGGCCTCGTCGCACAGGTGGGTCCAGCAGTTGTAGAGCGGGTCGGCCTGGAGCACGGCGCCGCGGCCGCCGCCGTAGGGGTAGTCGTCCACCTGGTTCTGCTTGTGGGTGGTGTAGTCCCGGATCTGGTGGGCCTCGATGCGGATCAGGCCCCGCTCCTGGGCGCGACCGAGGATGCTCTCGTTCATCATGTCGCCCACGGTCTCGGGAAAGAGCGTCATGATGTCAATCCGCATCGGTGCGCATCCCCTCCAGCAGCCGGACGCGGACGTAGCCGCCGTCCACGTTGACCTCCTCCAGGAAGTCCTTCACGGCGGGGATCATGTACTCGTGCGCCCCGCGGACCACGTAGACGTGGTTGGCCGGCAGCGTCAGCACGTCCTGGATCCGGCCGATCTCCTCCCCGTCGGCAAAGACCTGCAGGCCGATGAGATCGGCGATGAAGGCCCGGCCCTCGGGCAGCTCCAGCCCCTCCCGCTCCACGGTGACGAGGCGGCCGCGGAGGCGGCGGGCATCCTCCGGGTTGTCCACCCCGCGGAGCTTGACGAGCGTCACGTTCTTGTGGACCCGGGCCGACTCCACGTCCCACGGCCGGCCGCTCAGATAGATCCGGGAGAACTGGGTCAGGAACTCCGGCCCGTCGGCCCAGGGCAGGACCTTGATCTCCCCCTGAATCCCGTGGGCGCCGACCACCTGCCCGGCCTCCAGAAACTGGCTTCTCATGCGCTTCCCTCCTTCTGATTCTGCCCGGAAATGGAAGATGCGTGGCAGGGTGCCACGCAAATTCCTCAGTCGACAATCTCGACGGATACCTTCTGCCCGCTGCGCTGGGCAACGGACTTGATGACGGTGCGGATGTCCTTGGCAATCCGGCCCTGGCGGCCGATGACCTTGCCCATGTCCTCCGGGGCCACCCGAAGCTCCAGGACCGTCGTCTCGCCGGGGATCTCCGTCACCGTGACGGCGTCGGGGTTGTCCACCAGGTTCCGCGCCATATAGAGCAACAGTTCCTTCATCTCGCTGTCTCCTTCGCGGCTTACAGGACGCCGGCCTTCTTCAGCAGGCTCCGGACCGTGTCGGTGGGCTGGGCGCCGTTGCGGATCCACTGCTGGGCCTTCTCGGCGTCGACAGTGACGGAGGACGGGTTGCTCAGGGGGTTGTACGTGCCGATCTCCTCGATGCAGCGGCCGTCGCGGGGGGAGCGGGAGTCCGCCACGACGATGCGGTAGTACGGGTTCTTCTTGGCACCCATTCTGCGCAGTCTGATTTTGACCATGGGGTTTCACCTCCAGCTTTCTCAAAAAGCGATCTTGATTTATTCGGAAAGCGCGGTGCGCGCCTGCCGTCGTGTCACATGCCCGGGAAGCCCGGGAAGCCGCCCATGCGGCCCATTTTGCCCATGCGCTTCATCTTCCTGGAGGCGCCGGGGCCGGAGAACTGACGCATCATCTGCTGCATGGCGGAGAACTGCTTGAGCAGACGGTTGATCTCCTCCACCTTCGTGCCGGAGCCGGCGGCGATCCGCCGCTTGCGGCTGTGGTTCAGGCAGGCGGGGTTCTCGCGCTCGTAGGGCGTCATGGAGAGGATGATGGCCTCGGTGCGGACCAGGGCCTTCTCGTCCACCTGGGCGCCGTTGAGGGCCGAGGCGTTGACGCCGGGCATCATGCCCAGCACATCCTGCAGGGAGCCCATGCCCTTGAGCTGCACCAGCTGGTCGTAGAAGTCGGCCAGGGTGAACTTGTTGCTGCGGAGCTTCTGCTCCAGCTCGGCGGCCTTCTTCTGGTCGAAGGCCTGCTCGGCCTTCTCGATCAGGGTCAGCACGTCGCCCATGCCCAGGATCCGGGAGGCCATGCGCTTGGGGTGGAACGGCTCGATCTGGTCGAGCTTCTCGCCGGTGCCGATGAACAGGATCGGCTTGCCGGTGACGGCCTTGACCGACAGCGCCGCGCCGCCGCGGGCGTCGCCGTCGAGCTTCGAGAGCATGACGCCGTCGATGTCCAGCTGCTCGTTGAAGGCCGAGGCCGCGTTGACCGCGTCCTGGCCCGTCATGGCGTCCACCACCAGCAGGATGTCCGTGGGGTGCACCGCCTCGCGGACGGCCTTCAGCTCGTCCATCAGGGCCTCGTCAATGTGCAGCCGGCCGGCCGTGTCGAGAAAGACCATGTCGTTGCCGTGCTTCTCGGCGTGGGCCACGGCGGCCCGGGCGATCTCCACCGGGTTCGTCTGCCCCATCTGGAACACCGGAATCCCCAGCTTCTCGCCCACCACCTGCAGCTGCTTGATGGCGGCGGGGCGGTAGATGTCGCAGGCGGCCAGCAGCGGGTTCTTGCCCTGCTTCTGGTAGAGTCCGGCCAGCTTGGCGCCGTTCGTCGTCTTGCCGGCGCCCTGGAGGCCCACCAGCATCACGACCGTCGGCGGCCTGGAGGCGATGGTCAGCTTCTGGTTCTTGCTGCCCATGAGCCTCGTCAGCTCCTCGTCGACGATCTTGACGATCATCTGCGCCGGCGTCAGGCTCTCCAGCACGTCGGCGCCCACGGCGCGCTCGGTGACGGACTTGATGAATTCCTTGACCACCTTGTAGCTGACGTCGGCCTCCAGCAGGGCCAGGCGGATCTCCCGCATGGCCTCCTTGACGTCAGCCTCGCTGAGGCGGCCCTTGCCGCGGAGCTTCTTGAACGCGGCGGAGAGCTTTTCGGTCAAACCTTCAAATGCCATCTGTTACTCCTTTATGGTCTCCACGGCCCGGAGGATCTCCGCGGCCAGCACCGGCACGTCGCCGCCGGCGGCCAGGGAACGGGCGGCCGCCGCAATCTCCCCGGCGGCCTGCTGCACCCGGGCCTCCCGGGCCAGGCAGCCCACCTGGGCCTCAAAGTTCCGCAGCAGCGCCTCGGCCCGGGCGATCGTCTCGTGGACGCCCTGACGGCTGATGCCCGCCTCGGCCGCGATCTCGGCCAGAGAATAGTCCTGATTATAGTACAGGTCGAAGCACGTCCGCTGCTTTTCGGTGAGCAGCCCGCCATAGTAGTCGTACAGCAGCGCCATGGTGACGGCATCCCGCATACGCGCACCTCCCGCCGGGCAGACTCGCCGGATCGCTCCGTTATGATACCAGACATCCCCGGTGCTGTCAAGGATTTTTTCTTGACACCGCCGGATTTTTGATAGACAATCCGCCCCCATTATGTTAACATATAGGCGATTTCATCCACCCGAGGGAGGGATACCATGAAGCGTACGTTACATAGGCTCCTGGCCGCCGCCCTGGCCGCGGCGCTGCTGACCACCTGGGCCGGCGCCGCCGTGCTGGGCACGTACCTGCGTCAGGACCGCCTGGAGCTCTCCGAAACTGCCACGCTGACCCACAGCCAGCTCACCGGCGCTTCCTCCGGCGGCCAGCAGACGGAGAATATTCTGGAATATACCGCCGGCAGCGCCGTAAAGCCCATGGTGGCCTACGGCTCCACGCTCTACGGCCGCAGTGACGCCCAGTACGTGGCCAACTACCTGCGCACCCAGGGCTACACGCCGGTGGCTGCCGTCAACGGCGGCTTCTTCACCATGTCCACCGGCGTCCCCATGGACCTGGTGCTGACCGACGGCGCCGTCCGCGCCAGCGGCGACAACGTGGCCGTTGGCTTCCGGGACGACGGCACCGTCGTCATCGGCCAGCCGGGCCTGTCCATCCGGGTCTCCTACCCCAACGGCCAGTCCGGCAGCGTGCTCTACAACCACACGCTGTCCACCGGCAACGGCGCCGTCCTGCACTCCCGCGACTTCGACACCGCCACCAAAAACACCGTCTCCGCCTACAACGTCGTCCTGGACACGGACAGCGCCGAGCTGGTCCCCGGCGAGACCATCACCGCCACGGTCACGGCCATCACCCCCGACACGGCCTCCTGCGCCATCCCCGAGGGCGGCATGGTCCTGTCCATGGCCACCGACACCGACTATGCGTACACCTTCGGCATCCAGGTGGGCTCGCTGCAGGTGGGCGACACCGTGACCATCGACTGCTCCGTCGGCGCCCAGTGGACCGACGTGACGTACGCCGTCGGCGGCGACGAGCTGCTGGTGGAGAGCGGCACGGCCAAGACCGATTTCGTCCTCAACACCGCCGACCGCCGGGCCGCCCGGACGGCCGCCGGCCTGAAGGCCGACGGCACCCTGGTGCTCTACACCGTGGACGGCGCCCAGTCCGGCTACTCCGCCGGCCTGACCCTGGCGGAGCTGGCGGAGCGCATGGTGGAGCTGGGCTGCGTCATCGCCGTCAACCTGGACGGGGGCGGGTCCACCACCTACGTGGCCCAGTACCCCGGCGACAGCACGCTGACCACCGTCAACCGCCCCTCCGACGGCCAGCTGCGCAAGTGCGCCAACTTCATCTTCCTGGCCGCCGAGACGACCTCGCCCGGCGACGCCGAGTACCTCCACGTGTACCCGTACGACGCCGCCGTCCTGGCCGGCGCCGACCTGACCCTGACCGTCAAGGCCACCGACGGCTACGCCAACGCCGTGGACGTGCCCGGGACGCTGCACTTCTCCGCCCAGGGCGGCTCCGTCACCGACGAGGGCGTCTTTACCGCGGACGACAGCGCCGGCACCGCCGTCGTCACCGTCACCGGCGGCGGCGCCTCGGGCACCCGGGAAATCCGCGTGGTGGAGACGCCGTCCTCCCTGTCGGTGCGCAACGAGGCCAGCGGCCAGACGATCACGTCCCTGACCGTGGCGGCCGGGGAGTCGGCCGAGCTGTCGGCCTCCGCCGCCCTGTACGGCTACAATCTGACGGCCCAGGACGACTGCTTCCAGTGGTCCGTCTCCGACGGGCTGGGCACCGTGGACGAGGATGGCACCTTCACGGCTGCCGCCGTCACCTCCTCCGTCACCGGCACTCTGACGTGCCGGGCCGGCGAGCGGGAGACGACCGTGTCCGTCACCGTCACGCCGCTGGCCCCCGAGGGCAGCGTCCTGCTGGGCTTCGAGCCCGACGAGGGCGCCGCGGCCTCCGGCACCGGCCTGACCCTCACGTACAACACCGACCTCAGCGCCGTCCGCTACGGCCGCGGGAGCCTCCGCGCCGCCTACGACCTGACCCAGGTCACGGCCGCCGCCGGCGCCCACCGGCAGGTGACGGCCTCCCTGATGGCCAGCCTGCCCCAGGACGCCGACCACGTGGGCCTGTGGATCCTGGGCGACGGCTCCGGCAACAGCATCTCCCTGCGCTTCTCGGACGGCAGCCAGACCACGTCCCTGTGGCTGACGCAGCTGAGCTTCACCGGCTGGCAGTATATCACCGCGGAGATCCCCGACGGTGCGACGGCCCTGGCCGGCGTGGCCATCACCGCCTCGGACACGGCCACCGCCACGGCCGGCACCGTCTGGCTCGACCAGCTGGTGGCCACCGCCGGGGAGCTGGCCGACAGCGAGCCGCCATCCCTGACGGTGCAGCGCTCCGGCAGCACTCTGCAGATCACCGTCGTGGACACGGGCAGCGGCACAGCCGGCCTGACCGTCACCGTGGACGGCGAGGCGGCCGACGTCTCCCTGAGCGACGGGCTGGCCCAGGTCACGCTGCCCGACGACGGCGCCATGCACCAGGTCCTCATCACGGCCTCGGACAACTTCGGCAACCTGGTCTCCGAGACCGTGGACATCGCCGGCACCCTGGCCAACCCGTTCTCCGACCTGGACAACCACTGGGCGCGCATCTACGCGGGCTACTGCTACCGGGAGGAGATCCTCAACGGCTCCGCCGGCGCCGACGGCGTCCTGCGCTACCGGCCCGACGATCCCATGACCCGTCAGGAGTTCGCCGCGGCGCTGGTGCGCTTCCTGGGCGTGGACTCGTCGGCGTACGCCGGCGTCACGCTGCCCTTCGCCGACACGGCAGAAATCTCCGCCTGGGCCCTCAACGACGTCAAGGCCGCCTATTCCCTGGGCCTGCTGACCGGCTCGTCCACCGGCGGCGTGCTGTACGCCAACCCCACCGACACCATCTCCCGGCAGGAGGCCATGACGATCCTCGGCCGCACCCAGGAGAAGGGGTACGCCGAGGACAGCCTGTCGGCCTTCCCGGACGCCGGCACCACGGCCTCCTGGGCCCGCAGCCACGTGGCCGCCATGGTCTCCCGGGGCATCATCTCCGGCTCCAACGGCCGGCTGAATCCCACCGGCGCCGTCACCCGCGGCCAGGTGGCAAAAATGCTCTACAGCCTCTACGGCACCGCCTGACCGCGGCCGCCGGGTAACGTACGGGGCGGGGCTGCGCTGCGGCCCCGCCCTTTTCCGCGCCCATTCACAGAATCTCCACAATGGCGTGGTATTCTCACAGGCAGGTGATGCGGTATGAAACAGATTCTGATCGTGGAGGACGAGCCGGACATCCAGGAGCTGCTGCAGGCGTACCTCCGGGACGCCGGATACGGCACGGCCTCCGCAGCCGACGGCGAGGCGGCGCTGGCGCGCTTCGCCGCGCAGCCCTTCGACCTGGTGCTGCTGGACGTCCTGCTGCCGAAGCTGGACGGCTTCGCCGTCTGCCAGCGGATCCGCCGGCAGTCCCAGGTGCCCATCGTGATGCTCACGGCCCTGGACGGGGAGGCCCAGCAGCTCCGCGGCTTCGGCCTCAACATCGACGACTACGTGACGAAGCCCTTCTCCATGCCAGTCCTGCTGGAGAAGATCCGGGTCATCCTCCGCCGCAGCGGCGGGGCGGCGGACGACGGCCTGCGCTACCGGGACCTGGTCCTCCGCCCGGACGACCGGGAGGCGCTCCTGGACGGCCGTCCCCTGGAGCTGACGGCCCGGGAGTTCGAGCTGCTGCACACGTTCGTGGCCGCGCCCGGGCGGGTGTTCACCCGGGAGATGCTGCTGGCCCGGCTGTGGGGCTACGACTTCTACGGCGACGAGCGGGTGGTGGACAGCCACATCAAGAACCTCCGCCACAAGCTGGGCCGGGACTATATTGAGACGGTGAGAGGAGTGGGCTACCGTGCTGCGAAGGAAACTCGGTGAGAGCCTGACGGCCCGCATCTTCCTCATCACCGCCCTGATGCTGCTCTTCGCCGGCGCGGCCACCTTCGGCCTGATCGCCTGGGCCACGCCGACCACGTACACCGCCGTCGTCAACGACGACCTGACGCGCCAGGTGGACGCGCTGGTGGCCCGCCTGGCGGAGACGGATCTGGCCGACTGCGGGCCGCTGCTGGACGACTTCATCCGCAGCTCCGGCGCCGACGTGCTGCTGACGGACGCGGACGGGCAGGTGGTCACCACCGGCGCGCAGCTGACGCCGCCGGTGGTGTACGAGGACGACACGACGATGGTCGCGGAGTCCTCCGTCACCTGGTCCGCCGGCGGGGAGGACGAAGCGGCCAGCGCCGTCACCGTCACCATGTCGGAGCAGGCCGCCGTGGCGGCCGACATCCGGTTTTCCGACCGGGATGCCGTCTACACGCTCTTCGTCACGCCCCGGGTGGAGGCTGAGAATCTGGCCGTCCGCGCCCTGGGGCAGATGGCGCCGTGGCTGCTGCTGGTGCTGCTGGCCTTCTCGCTGCTGTGCGCCCTGGTCTACTCCCGGTACATCACCCGCCCCGTCGTCCGCCTCAGCGGCATCGCCGGGCGGCTGGCGGAGCTGGACTTCCACTGGGCGTGCGACGAGCGGCGGCGGGACGAGATCGGCCAGCTGGGCCGCAGCCTGGACCGGATGGCCCGGCGGCTGTCCGCCGCGCTGACGGAGCTGGAGGCCGCCAACCGCGCCCTGCGCGGCGAGGTGGCCCGGGAGCGGGAGCTGGACCGCCAGCGGATGGCCTTCTTCTCCGCCGCCTCCCACGAGCTCAAGACGCCGGTGACGGTCCTGCAGGGGCAGCTGACCGGCATGCTGGAGGGCGTGGGCGTCTACCGGGACCGGGACAGGTACCTGCTGCGCGCCCTGCAGGTGACGGGCCGCATGGAGCGGTTGATTCAGGAGATGCTGTCCATCGCCCGCATGGAGGCCGGCGGCACGGCCGTGGAGCAGACCCCTGTGGAGCTGGCGGCGCTGCTGGCGCGGCAGCTGGAGCTGGACGCCGAGCTGTTCCGCCAGCGCGGGCAGCGGCTCGTCACCCGGCTGACGCCGGGCGTCACCGTCACCGGGGACGGGGCCCTGCTGGGCCGGGCCGTGGGGAACCTCCTCTCCAACGCCGCGCTCTACGCCCCGGAGGGGGCCGAGGTCCGCGTCTGGTGCGGCCTGCTGGACGGCCGCCCCGCCCTGACCGTGGAGAACACCGGCGCCCACATCCGGGAGGAGGCCCTCCCCCACCTCTTCGAGGCGTTCTACCGGGAGGATGCCTCCCGCAGCCGCGCCACCGGCGGCAGCGGCCTGGGCCTGTACCTGGTGAAAACGATCCTGGACCGCCACGGCGCATCGTGCGGCATCGTCAACACCGAATCCGGCGTCCTGGCCACGGTCCGCTTCCCGGCCTGACCGAAGCCGTGGACATCGGGCCGCCCGTGTGGTATCCTGTCTGCAGGAGGAGGTGATCCCATGAAGCGCGGCCTTGTCACGTCTCCATGCAGGGCCTGACGGAGTCGGACTTGTATGGAGTACCCCTGCCGTCCCAATGGCTCTGCATTCCGGGATTCTGAAATGCAAAGGAGACATTGTGATGACGTATCAAACGGTGAATCTGGACACCTGGGAACGGGGCAGCCTGTTCCGATTTTACATGGACCGCATGCGGATCGTCATGAGCCTGACCGTTGACGTGGACGTGACGCCGCTGCTGACCTTCGCCCGGACGCGCGGCATGAAGTTCTATCCGCTCATGATCTGGTCCGTGTCGAAGGTCGTCAATGCCCACGCGGAGTTCCGATACGGGTGGGACGACGACGGCAATCTGATCCGGTGGGACACGGTCTTCCCGAGCTACGCGGAGTTCCACCGGGAGGACGCGGCGTTTACGAAGCTCGTCACGCCGTATTCCGACGACCCGTTCCGGTTCCACGCCCGCTTTCTGGAGGACCGCCGGCGGTACCGGGCGGCGCGCGGCATCGTCCCGACGCCGCTGCAGAACACGTTCGACGTGTCCTGCCTGCCCTGGGTCCGGTACCGGCACTTCGACGTGCACGTGTTCGACGAGGGGAAGTTCCTGGCCCCGGTCGTCACCTGGGGGCGGTACACGGAGGAGGGCGGCCGGTTCACGCTGCCGCTGACCATGAACATCCACCACGCCGTGGCCGACGGCTTCCACCTGTCCCGGTTCTTCCTGGAGCTGCAGGAGCAGCTCGACACCTTCCCGAAGCCATAGCACCCACCGTCAACCAAGCGGATTGCGGCAAGCCCCTGCGGGCTTGCCGCTTTTGTGGGTTGCCCGCGGCTTCACGGAAACCACACAGAATCTCCAACTCCGCTCCACACGGATCTGGTACGGTTTCACCATCCCAATGAGAAAGGAAACCGACCATGGAAATCTCGATTCAAAACGTCAGCATGACGTACCCCAACGGGAAGCAGGCGCTGCAGGACCTCTCGCTGGATCTGCAGTCGCCCAGCCTCGTCGGCCTGCTGGGGCCCAACGGCGCCGGCAAGTCCACGCTGATGAAGCTGCTGGTGGCCGCCCTGCTGCCCACCGCCGGGGCCATCCGCGTGGACGGCCAGGCGCTGCCCGGGGCGGAGCGGCAGCTGAAGGCCCGGCTGGGGTACCTGCCCCAGGACTTCGGACTGTTCGACGAGCTGACCGTCGCGCAGTTCCTGGACTACATGGCCGCCCTCAAGGGCCTGCGGGACGCCCGGGACGCCATCCGGGAGGCCATCGGCGCCGTCCGTCTGGAGGCCCAGGCCAAAACCCGGATCCGCACCCTCTCCGGCGGCCAGCGCCAGCGGGTGGGCATCGCCCAGGCGCTGCTGGGCAGCCCGCCGTTCCTGATTCTGGACGAGCCCACGGTGGGGCTGGACCCCGAGGAGCGCATCCACTTCCGCAACGTCTTTTCCCGGACGGCCCAGGAGCGGCTGGTTCTGCTGTCCACCCACATCATCGAAGACGTGCAGTCGGTGTGCGACCGGATCGTCGTCCTCCACCGGGGCACCATCCGCTTCGCCGGCACGCCGGAGCAGCTGATCCGGGCCGCCGAGGGGCACGTGGGCGTCTTTTGGGAGCGGGACGCCGTCCGGGCGCCCGGGCTGCACGTGACCGCCCGGGTGAACACCAGCCAGGGCATCCGCTGCCGGGCGGTGGCGGACGCGCTCCCGGCCTGCGCCCGGCCGGAGGAGCCCACCCTGGAGGACGCCTACCTCTACCTGATCTCCCGGGAGGCGGCACAATGACGGTTTTACGGCAATTCCCCCTGGAGCTGCGGCGGCTCCTGCTGAGCCGCCTGACGTGGCTGACGATGCTGCTGACGGTCCTCTCGCCCCTGGCGGGCCTGGCTGGCTTCGGGCCGGCCTCGGCGGAGACCATGCAGTCCGTATACCTGGCCAACCCGGCCGTGGCCGGCGGCGCCCTGGGCGGCGCGCTGTTCGGCCTGCTGACGGTGTTCGAGCTGAACCGGGCCGGCCGCAGCCGGACGGAGGCCCTGCTGGACGCGGCGGTCTCCCCGCTGGCCATGGCGCTGGTGCGCCTGCTGGCCCTGCTGGCGGCGGCGGTGCTGACGCTGGCCCTGACGCTGGCGGTCTGGCTGCCCGTCAGCCGGCAGCTCATCGGCGCCGTGTTCAGCGCCGCCGACTGCGTGCTGGCGTACGCCATCTTCTTCGGCCTGGCGCTGCCGCTGGGCATTCTGGCCGCCGCGGCGTGCTTCCAGTTCACCCGCCGGGCCGACCTGTCCCTGGTGCTCTTTGCGACCTTCGCCGGGCTGAGCCTGACGGTCTGGGCCGACGACTGGCAGCTCTGCTGGCTGAATCCCCGGGTCTGGGCCCTGTCCGACGACTTCACCAACTTCCGCATCTTCCGCTCCGTGGCCTGGATGCGCCTGACGTGGCTGGCGGCGCTGGCGGGCGTCTGGGCCGTCTCCTACCTCTGCATCCGGCGGTACGGCAAGGGGCTGGCCGGCTCTCTGGCCCGGAGCGTCCGGCGGGTCTACCGGCCGGCCGTGGCCCTGGTGCTGCTGGCCTGCGCCGGCACGGCCTACGCCGCCCAGCCCATGGTGGACGACAGCAACCCGGACGAGACGGTCATGGCCTTCTACGAGCTCCCGTACGCCGAGGACATCGTCTGCACCGGCCGCACGGCCCAGGTGTTCCCCGACACCGCCGCCGGCACCGTCTCCGGCCGGACCACGTTCCGGTTTGAGAACGCCTCCGGGCAGGCGCGGACGGCCGCCTTCGGCATCAACCCCGGGTATACCGTCTCCTCCGTCCGGGCCAACGGCGCGGACGTGCCCTTCTCGGTGGGCGATTATCAGGAGTACAACCGGGCGCTGCTGGAGGTCACGCTGCCGGCCGCGGCCCGCGTCGAGCTGGAGATCGAATACGGCGGCTTCCCCCGGGAGAGCCGGAACACATCCACCATGCAGGGCAGCCAGGAGATCAGCGACGACTACCTCTGGCTGGCCAACGACGCCCTGTCCCCCAACCTGATGAACGTGCTACCCGGCGAGGACGGCTACCCCACTGTCATGGAGATCACGCTGCCGGCCGCCATGACGGTCATCCCCTTCGGAACCAGCGAGGCCGAGGCCGTGGCCCGCCACGACGACGGCACGGTCACGTGGCGATACGAGGACAACGGCACCGGCGGCATCGTATACGCCGGCGACTACGTCCGGGAGGACATCACGACCGGCGGCATGACGATCCAGTTCTACTACGGCCGGAAGCACCAGGCCGTCATGGAGGCCGCCGGTGCCGTGGAGGCGGTACAGGCCGTGGTGGACTACTGCACGGCGCACTACGGCAGGCTGTCCTTCGGCGGCGGCAGCACGCTCAAGCTGATCCAGAGCCGCGTGTTCGGCGGCGGCTACGCCACCGACGGCGCCAGCCTGCTGGACGAAGCGGACTTCACCGCCGCCAACCTGGACGACGGCACCAAGGACGCCGCCGCCGGCGAGGTGATGATCCACGAGCTGGTGCACCAGTGGTGGGGCCTCGGCAACATGTTCGACACCGAAGGCGCCGCCGGCCCCTGGTCCGCCGAGGGCCTGACGGTCTACACCACGTACCGCATCGTCCAGGAGCTGTACGGCGAGGCGTACGCCCGGGAGCACTACGTGGACCAGTGGCAGCAGGCCGTGGACGACTACTATCTGAACTTCTACGTGCGGAATCCCGAGTACCTGGAGCGCCTGTCCGCGGACCAGCAGCTGGCGGTCACGGGCAGCCTGACGTACGTGCGGCAGTACTGCGAGATGCCGCTGAAGATCCTGAAGGCGGAGCAGCTGGTGGGCGGCGAGGCGGCCATGGATCAGATCCTGAACCGCCTGTTCAACCGGGAGCTGGATCCGACGTACCCCTATCTGACGTACCAGGATTTCCTGGACGCCTGCGGACTGACGGAGGAGGCGCTGGAGCTTGGGTAAGATCTTTCGATACGAATGCCGGCGGCTGGCGGGAAACCGGTTCTTCGCCGGGCTGCTGCTGGTGCTGCTGTTCTACGGCTGGCAGGTGCTCAGCCGCGTGACGCTGCTGGGCGTGGCCCACACGGCCCCGTTTTCGCCCTGGAGCTTCGGCGACTACCTGAGCCGGATGCTGCCGCTGCTGTGGCTGGGGGCGCTGTTCCTCCTGACGTTCTTCACCTCCGCCGCCGAGCGGCGGCGGGCCGTGCTGACGGCCGCGACGCCCGTCCGCCCCGCGGCCTACGGCCTGGCGCGGTGCTGCGCCGCCCTGGCGGCCACGGCGCTGCTGGCGCTGGCGGTCCTGGCGGCGGCGGCCGTGTTCTACGGGCGGACGTTCGGCTGGTACGGTTGGGGCACGCTCCTGGTGCCGGCGCTGGTGACGCTGGTGCCGCCGCTGGTGTTCGCCCTGGGCAGCGGCTGGCTGCTGGGCCGCCTGCGGCCGTGGCTGCTGCTGCCGTGGATGCTCATCCCGTTCCTGCTGCGGGCGCTGCCGCTTCCGGCGTGCCTGGGGCTGCTGAACGGCAGCGCGTTCACCGACCGGCCCCTGGCCCTGGGGACGCTGGACCCCGCCTTCTCCCTGCCTGCGGGGGCCGTGGCCGTCCAGTGCGCCCTGCTGCTCCTGGGCGCGGCGCTGCTGGCCATCCGGCCGGCCCGGCGCCCCGGCCGCTGACCCCGCCGGGACGAAAAGGGCCGCCGCGGCGTGCGCATCGCACGCCGCGGCGGCCCGGAAGGCTTCCGGCACACAGGCCTGACTGCCTCTGTTCGTCTTTCGGCGCGGGTCACACCTCCGGCTCCACGAAGCGCACCGCAGAGCGGTCCCAATACTCCGTATACACCCGGTCGTGCCGCCCGTCCAGATTGCGCTGGTACAGGCGGAACGTCACCCGCAGATCCTTGGGCTGCCACTGCTCCTCGTACGAATACCGGTACTGCATGTGCAGCCGCTTCATCACGTCGCCGCTTCGCGGGTTCCGGACGTCGTGCGTAGCCGTCACGAAGGGGATACCGTCCTGCTGCAGCCGCTCCAGAACGGCCCGGCCGGCCTCCGTCATCAGGCCCCGATGCCAGAATTCCCGGCGCAGGCCGTACCCGAGGTCGAAGCCGTCCTCCGGATTTACCGTCACGTAGCCGATCGGGAGGTCGTCCTCCCTCCGGCAGACCGCATAGCAATACGCCTGCGCCTGCCGGTATCGGCCCGCAATGCGGGTTTCATAAAATGCCTCGGCCTCCGCCATGGACTTCACGGGGAACCACGGCAGGAACGTGTTCACCTCCACGTCGCTGAAGATCGTGTAGACCGCGCCCAGGTCGCGCTCCGTGAATTTCCGCAAAATCAGCCACTCCGTCTCCAGCCTGGGCGTGCTGCCGCATCCCGCCGCGGCCCCTGCCCCGGCGCGGCTCAACGGCGCAGCTCCTTTCTCGGAATCCACAGCAGCACCAGGCAGGCGAGGGCGTACCCCGCAATCGCGATCAGCGACGCCTCCACGCCGAAGCCCGCTCCGGCCAGGAGCGGGGCGTCGGACGTAATGCCGAAGTCCCTCCACTTCCGGCGGAGCCACTTCACGGTGCAGAGCCAGAAGAGCAGCAGCGTCAGAAGCAGGCTGGCCACCGTGCGCGCGATGAGATACAGCTCGCTGGCCGGCAGCGTGACGAATGAGAAAATCAGGTCACAGGCCAGGCTGCTCAGGAGATCCCCGGCCAGGAACGCGAGAAAATAGACCAGGATGGCAGGAATCGTCCTGCCCGTCGTGAATTTGTACTCCATTTCCGTTCACGGTCCTTTGAACGAATACTCTGCCCGCGGGGCGGCATGGTCATGGTAAGGAAGCCGCCTCTGAAAAGCAGAGCCGGCACACCATTCCCGCCCCGGCTCCGCAGATTCTGCCAGAGGGAAAAAAGAACGTCGGAGCAAAGCGAATTTTGCTCCAACGTGGTCGGAGTGTAATCATAGGACTTGAGTCTCTCAAGCTCAGGTCGCCAAACCGAAGCCCAGCGGAGCGGGTTCGGTTTGGAAAGGAGGAGCAAGGGAGCGGGCGGATGGCGTTCTTTTTTTGCTGAAAGCAAAAAAAGAACGCCGGAGCAAAGCGGACTTTGCTCCGGCGTGGTCCGAGTGCCGAGATTCGAACTCGGGGCCTCTTGAACCCCATTCAAGCGCGATACCAAACTTCGCCACACCCGGATAGCGCCGCATTCTCTTTGGCGCTGAAATATCATACCACATTCCCGGGAGAATTGCAAGGACTTTTTTCGCGCTTACCGGAATACCGCGCCGGAGCCGTTGTAGAACGCCAGACGCTCCGTGGCGGCGAAGTCCGGGGCCATGGCCGGCAGGTGGCGCGCCACGGCGGCGGCCAGCAGGTCCGGGTTCAGGGACGGGTTCTGCGCGCAGACCACCGCCTCCAACGCCAGCGTGCCGCCGTCGGGCCGGGTCAGCGTCCACTCCCGAAGCATGGGGCGGATGTCCTGCTCCACCGGGCCGGCCTTCGACTTCTTCTCCACCACCAGCGCAGGGCCGGACAACAGCGCCGAAATGGCCGCCTCCGCCCCGTCCGGGACGCCGCGGTCGTACTCCAGCGTCACCCGCGCCCGCAGGTACGCCAGCTCCCGCAGCTTCTCCCCGCCGTCGTACCCCTCCAGGCACCGGATACCCGCCGGCAGCACGGGATTCAGCAGCGCCGGCAGGGCCGCCGTGTCGGCCGGGCCCTCGGCCAGCTCGAACTCCATCAGCTCGCAGCGGCTGGCCGTTCCCACCGGCAGCGGCAGCGCCATGGCCACGTAGGCCCGGGGGTGGTATCCCTGAGTGTGCTGCAGCAGCAGCCCCGCCCGGCGGAACGCCCGCTGCATCGTGCGCATCAGGTCCAGATGGGAGATCCACACGGCGTTACCCGTCTTTTCAAACCGGATTCTACGCATGGCACGCCACCCCCTCGTTGAGTCCGTCGGCGCCGCAGCCGGCACAGCGCTGCCGGCAGTCGGGCGTCGTGCGCCCCTCGTAGGCCAGGCGCCGCTCCCGCAGCAGGAAGCGCCGGCCGATGCCCACGTCCACCGTCTCCCACGGCAGCACCGCGTCCTCCGGAATGGCGCCGGTGTAGAAATCCGGGTCGACGCCGCAGGCGCGGAAGGCGTCCATCCAGACGTCGTGGCGGAAGTACTCGTCCCAGGCGTCCAGCCGCGCGCCGTGGCGGACGGCCCACTCCAGGACCGGCCCCAGCCGCCGGTCGCCCCGGGCCAGGACGGCCTCCAGGCGGCTCAGCTCCGGCGCGTGCCACTTGTAGTCCACGCTCCGGGACGGCATGTGCTCCTTCAGCAGCCGCTGGCGGCGGGTGTACTCCTCCGGCGGGATCTGCGCCTCCCACTGGAAGGGCGTGAACGGCTTCGGGACGAAGTAGGCCGTGGCCACGCTGATGTGGCAGCCGCGCTTCCGGGCCGTGGCCGTCTCCCGCCACGTCCTGAGGATTTTATACACCAGGTCGGCGATGCCCAGGACGTCCTCATCCGTCTCCGTGGGCAGGCCCAGCATGAAGTACAGCTTGACGCTGCTCCAGCCGCCGGCGAAGGCCGTGGCGCAAGTTTCAAGAATTTCCGCCTCGGTGACGTTCTTGTTGATGACGTCCCGCAGCCGCTGGGTGCCGGCCTCCGGCGCGAAGGTCAGCCCGCTCTTGCGGACCGTCTGCACCTTGTGCATCAGCTCCCGGGAGAAATTGTCCGCCCGGAGCGACGGCAGGGACAGATTGATCTTCCGGCCGTCGCAGTACGCCAGCAGCCGGTCGGTCAGGGCCGGCAGCTCCCGGTAGTCGGAGGTGGAGAGGCTGGAGAGGGTCAGCTCATGGCTGCCGGCCGCGGCCAGAGCCGCCTCCGCCGTCTCGGTCAGGCAGTCGACGCTCCGGGCCCGGACGGGACGGTAGCAGAAGCCCGCCTGGCAGAAGCGGCAGCCGCGGATGCAGCCGCGGAACAGTTCCACGTTCGTCCGGTCGTGGACGATCTCCGTGGAGGGCACCAGGTCGTGCACCGGGTAGAAGGCCCGGTCCAGATCCCGGACGATCCGCTTGGTGACGCGGGCCGGGGCGCCGGGGTGCGGCGTGATGGACGCCAGGCGGCCGTCGGGGCCGTAAGCATGGTCGTAGAGGGACGGGACGTAGATGCCCTCCAGCTTCGCCGCCTCCTGCAGGAACTGAACCTTGCTCCAGCCGGCGGCCTTGGCCCGGGCGTACAGCTCCAGCACCTCCACGGTGCTCTCCTCGCCCTCGCCCAGGGAGAAGAAATCCACGAAGTCCGCCAGCGGCTCCGGATTGCACGTGCAGCAGACGCCGCCGGCGAACACCAGCCCGTGCAGCCCCGTCCGCTCCGACGCCCGCAGGGGGACGCCGGCCAGGTCCAGCATGTTCAGAATGTTCGTATAGCTCATCTCGTACCCGACGGTGAAGGCGATCAGGTCGAAGTCGCGCACCGGGTCGTGGCTCTCCAGCGCCCACAGGGGCAGCGCCGCCCGGCGCATCTCTGCCTCCATGTCGCCCCACGGGGCGAACACCCGCTCGCACCAGACGTTGGGCATGGCGTTCATGACGCCGTAGAGAATGCGCATGCCCAGGTTCGACATGCCGATCTCGTACGTGTCCGGGAAGCAGAAGGCCACCCGCACATCCACGGCCGCCCTGTCCTTGACGATCTGGTTGTACTCGCCGCCCACGTATCGGGCCGGCTTCTGCACCCGTGTCAGGATGCGCTGCATGGTCGTATGCATAGAAGTCCTCTTTCGTAAGTTGTTGCGCGCGCCGCGCGCCGGGGTCTGCCACCATTATACCGTCTCTCCCGGCCATTTACAATGGTCTTTCCGCGCCAGGGCGAAGCCCGTCCGCAGCAGGGCCAGCCCCGCCGCCAGCACCGGCCACGGCCCGCCGCCCAGGGCGGTGGCGGCGTACAGCGCGGCCCCGGCCAGACCGGCGGCGCAGACGGCCGCCGCCGCGCCCAGCACCCGCCTGGTCCGGACCTGGCCCAGCCGCGGCAGCAGCGCGGCCGCCAGCGCGCGGCCGCCGTCCAGGGGCAGGAGCGGCAGCAGGTTGAACGCGGCCAGCACCAGGCACATGACGCCGAAGGCCGGGAAGCGCCGACCCAGCGGCAGCAGCAGCAGATTCATCGCCGGCCCGGCCAGGGCGCAGATCCGCTCGCTGCGGTAGTCCATGGGCCCCGTCTCCAGCACGGCGCCGCCCAGCTCCAGCCGCAGCCGCCGCACCGGGACGCCGCAGGCGGCCAGCGCCAGGCAGTGCCCCAGCTCATGGCATGCCATGGCCGCCGTCAGGGGCCAGAAGCACCCCAGCGGGTTGACGTAATACAGTCCCGCCATCAGCAGCACCCAGCCGGGCCCCACGTCAACGGCCGGCATCGCCGCTGAGCTCCGCGCAGAATGCGGCCACGGCCTCCCCCACGCCGTCGCCGAAGGCATCTTCCAGGGCGGCAAAGGCGGCCGTCACCCGGTTGCCCGCCGGCCCCAGGAGCCAGGCCTCCGCCGCGGCCGCCGGCCCCGGCAGCAGCCCCCGAGCCAGCACCGCCGCCAGCAGCGCCCCCGCCGCCCAGAGCGCCGCCCATCTTCTCCGCCTGTTCATACCATCCCCCCGGAGCATTGTATGCGCCGGCCCCGGGCGGGATGCCAGGCCGGCGCGGACGCCAAAACGCGGCGGCCCGTATGGGGCCGCCGCGGGAAGGGTCGCGCTCATGCGCCGACCAGCTGGATGTCGATGTCGCCGTTGTTGTTGATGGCAGTCAGGGTCTTGGTGCCGCCCTCCTTCTCCTGCAGGCTGCTGTCGCCCTTCTTGATGGTGCAGGCGATGGCGTAGTCGTCGTAGCTGCCGGCGATGGTGCCGGTGATGTCGCCGTTCTTGTTCTCCACCGCGACGGCGTCCGCAGCGCCGAGACTCTCAAAAGAGATATCTCCGCCGTTATTCGTCAGGGTCACGCGCTCCGTGACGGTCAGGGCCGGCAGGGAGATGTCCTCCTGGGTGGTGGATACGGTCAGCGTGGCGAGCTCGGCATCGGGAACCTGAACGGTGATCCGCCGGTCGTCGTCGGAGCTGCTGGTGCCGATGAAGTCCGTCCAGTCCTTATCGGTCCCGGAGACCATCGTCAGGATGCCGTCGTCGGTGACGGAGATCTCGTAGAACTCCTCGGCGCTCTCGGCGTAGTCGATGTGATACGCGCCGTCCTCGGAGGGAACGACGACGATCTCCCGGTCCTCGACCTGGATGTCGAGGCCGCGGATCTCCGTGTCCTCCGGCGTATACGTCTTTGCCGTAAAGACATCCCCTTCGTCCGAGCACGCGGCCAGCGAGGCCATCAGCAGCAGCGCCAGCAGCAGGCAAATGGTTTTCTTCATATTCCGATTCCTTCCTTGTCCGTATTTTCCGCTCCGGAACGCCCGGCGGGCGCCCTTGCATTCCGGACCGCTCTGTGCTACCATAGTATAAACCTTTGTGTTACACAAGAGTCAAGAGAGGATTCGGCCATGGCAGAAAACTTTTTTTCCATCGGAGCCGCGGCGGAGCAGGCGCAGATGACGCGGGAAACCCTCCGGCATTACGACCGCATCGGTCTGGTCCATCCCAGCAGGGTGGACCAGCACTCCAAATACCGGTATTACACCGCCGAGGACATCGTCCGGCTGAACACCGTCCACGCCCTGCAGCAGATGGATCTGCCCCTGCAGGAGATCAAACGCGCCCTGGCGTACGACGACCTGGAGCAGCTCATCGCGTTTTTGGAGCGGGCGGAGGGGAAGGCCGACGAGAAGATCGCCTCCCTGCAGTCCAGCAAGGCGAAGATCCGGCGGGCCCGGGCCGTCTACGAAGAGAAGCTCCGGGCCCGGCAGGCCCTGGGCGGAATCTTCCCGCAGGAATTCCCGCAGCGGGTCCTCATGCTGGCGGACCCGGTGGAGCGTGTCACGGCGGACAGCCTGTGGAGCTACCATCGCCACTTCTACCGGCAGCTCTCCGAGGAGCAGAAGGCGCAGTTTGTGTTTGAGGATCTGGCCGGCGTCTACCGGGAGGGCGGCTCCGCCCGCTACTTCGCCGTGTGCACCCGCTATGCGGAGATCGACGGGCTGAAGTTCCTCCCCGCCGGGACGTACCTGTGCACCGACTGCACCGAGGAGAACCGGCACGAGGCCCTGGAACAGCTGCTGCACGCCGCCAGGACGGAGTACCGTGCGCAGCCCGCATTCTCCCTGCAGCTGGTGGTGCTCTCCGGAATCCTGCAGTGGTACTACCAGCTGCAGGTTTACGCCGGAGATCGCGCGGAATGACACGGGCCCGGCCGCAGTACCTTTTTCTCCCTCCGCTTGACAGCGCAGCCATCCCATGGCTATACTGATATCAAACCATTTCGGCAGCGCCGCCTTCCGCCGGCGCCGCCCCAGAGGAGGTTCTTCCCATGGTCTCACTCCGGGAGATCGCTCAGCAGGCGGCCCAGGCCGCCGAAATTCTGTTGGACGCCGCCAGGCCGCAGCCCGGCGGCATCTGTGTGGTCGGCTGCTCCACCAGTGAAGTCGCCGGCGAAATGATTGGCTCGGCCTCCAACCTGGAGGTCGCCCAGGCGGTGTGGGAGGGGCTCGCCCCCGCCATCCGGGAGGCGAAGCTGTACCTGGCCGTCCAGGGCTGCGAGCACATCAACCGGGCGCTGTGCGTCCCCCGCGCCTGTGCCGAGCGGTTCGACCTGACGGAGGTGATGGTCACGCCGTGGCTGCACGCCGGCGGCGCGTTCATCACGTACGCCTACGGCAGAACGGCCGACCCCGTCATGGTGGAGGATCTCCGCGCCCGGGCCGTGCTGGGGCTGGACATCGGCGGCACGCTCATCGGCATGCACCTGCGGCCCGTCGCCGTCCCGATCCACACCCCGCTGCGGCAGATCGGCGCGGCGCACCTCACCATGGCCCGCGTCCGCCCCCGGTACATCGGCGGCCCCCGGGCAAAATACCAGCCGGAATGACGCCGCGCCGGCCCAGACGCAAAAAAGCACGCCCCCGCGGGGCGTGCTTTTCATCGTTTCCGATTCGGGATCTTACTTGTGATCCACGCTGTACATGTGGCGGATCAGGTCGAGGACCTTGTTGGAGTAGCCGATCTCGTTGTCGTACCAGGACACGACCTTCACGAAGGTGTCGGTCAGGGCGATGCCGGCGTCGGCGTCGAAGATGGAGGTGCGGGTGTCGCCCAGGAAGTCGCTGGACACCACGGCCTCGTCGGT
>CAJFNY010000015.1 GCA_904395865.1 uncultured Oscillospiraceae bacterium | reverse complement strand
TTGGTGTGTGGTAACTCAACTTTAACCGATGAGGCCGTATCCTTCATCCTTTTTCTTCATTTGTCCAAGATGTATTGTAGTCCTACACGGAGTGGGGGTTGCGCCGCAGAAAAAGCCCTTGACTTTTCACGGGAATGTACTATAATATAAGGGCTGTAGCGGAACGCAGTTTCCGCTGTCGGCTATCCGGGTGTGGCGAAGTTTGGTATCGCGCTTGGTTCGGGTCCAAGAGGCCGTGGGTTCGAATCCCGCCACTCGGACCAGCGGTGAGTCCCAGAGGGACTCACCGCATTTTTATTGTGTTATCTGGTCTTTGATGCCGATTCGTAGTTGCGAGATCTACCTGATTGGAGATGATAGCGTATGGCAGTGCGCTTAAAAAATATTCTTTTCGCTTTTCAGAAGAACTTTTTAATAGCCGTCTTGCGCAGAAATCAGAAATTGAGCAGATTTTATATACAGCGTGCGTCGATCTTTCTAAACTAAATCGCAAAACATTCAATGCAATCCTTAATCATTTATTTTTAGATAAGGGGTGGGAAGGACAGCCGCGTGTATCTCCAGATATGAAAGCATATAGCAAGTTTGATTTTCAAAAAGAAAGGATCGCTGTTGAAGTTCAATTTGGACATGCATCATTTTTGGGAACCGACTTACTGAAATTTCAGATGGCATCCTACTCCAATTTGGATCTTATCGACTTTGGTGTATACATTACGACTACAAAAGCCATGCAGAAATTCCTGACCACCGAATATGGCCACAATTGGGAGGGGTCTCTAAATTTTGAAAAGGTGGAGAAATATCTGCCATATTTCAAAAGCGCAATCCAGGTCCCGATATACGTAATTGGAATCGATATGTGATTGCCAAAACCATTTTTCCAAGCCCTATAATTACACTCCAAAATCTTTTTATGCCTGCGGCAAAAAGACGTCATCTGCACGCTCCCGTGCTCCACCTCGGCCTAAGTGCCGCCGCTGTGCGGTGGTTTTGTCTGCTCTTGGGAAAATATTGATTTTGACCGTCCCTTCCGCGCCGGAACAGAATCCACCCTGGTCCGGAAGCACCCGCGGCGGGAGACGGCGTCAAAGGCCCCGCTTCGATGGGAAGCGGGGCCTTGCGCTTTGGCGGGACACCCGGCGCTAGACGATCCCGGCGATCATTGCGGCCCATTCGTCCGCCGCGGCGCCGGAGGAGAGGCTGAGGGAATACGAGAAGCCGTCCGCCGACCAGATCGCCAGGGTGAAGCGGCCGGCGTCGCCCTTCAGCACCGCCGCGATGCCGCCGGCGTCCAGCTCCCGGGTCGTGTCGTAGAGGTTGAAGTCCCCCGAGTTGTCATCGGTTCCCGGGCTCTTCCGAAAAACCGCTGTCTCGCCGCTGCCGCTGTAACGAATCTCTGCCAGCTCGCCCCGGTAGGCTGTGTAGCGGATCTCTTCCGGCGTGAAGGGCAGGCCCTCCACGTCGGCCACGTCGAAGCCCACCAGGTCCGACAGCGCCTCAGCCGACGCGGCCTCCACCATGTCCGGCACGACCTGCACCGCGCCGGGCGGCACCTGGGCCGGCGCAGTACTCCGCACCACGCCCCATACGCCGGCCGCCAGCAGGGCGAGGCACGCGGCCAACGGCGCAAGCCGGCGGAGCACCCGGCGCCGCACGGGTCACCCGGCCGGCGGCGGGAAGACCTCCTCCTCCACGCGGCGGAGGATTCGCGCCCGCATATCGTCGGTGACCTGGATGCGGCGCATCGCCTCGTCATACCGTTTCATCAAAGTCATACGCCTCCTTCAGCAGCTCCCGCAGCCGGATGCGGCCGCGGTGCAGGTCGGACCGGACGGTGGACTCCTTCCGGCCCAGCAGCCGCGCGATCTGCGCCGTGGAGAAGCCCTCGTAATAGAAGAGGTGGACGACCTCCCGGCACGTGACGGGCAGGGCCTTCACGGCCTCCCAGACGAAGGAGAGGTCCTCCCGCTCCTGTGCCGCCAGCACGTCGCTCAGCGCATCGGCGGCGCGGACCCGGTTGTAGTCGAGCCGGTTCTTGCTCAGGTTGGCCGCCACCCGCAGGAGCCACGCCTTTTCATGGGTGCCGTTTTCAAAGTCCGGCGCTGATTTGAGAAACCGGAGCAGCGTATCCTGCAGAATCTCCTCCGCGTCGCTCATGTTGTGCAGATAGGAATACGCCCACCGGAGGACGCTGTTGCCGTACGCATCCAGTATGCGCTCAGCCTGGCGGTTGATTTCCGCCCGGTCCGCCGCCCGCGCCGCATCCGCGGGCTTTTGGGCGGCCCGCGCCGGAGCAGCCGGGGACGAGAAAGCAGAGCCGAACCGCACCAGGACCCGACCGACCCAACCGAAAGGCGTCGCTCTTTCCAAACAGCATGCCATCTCTTTCCCTCCATGACCAGCAGGCAGGCCATGCGGAGTATGGCCTGCCTGCATCGTAGTTACGCGATCTCACGGATCAGATCTGCCATCTCCCCGCGGCGCATGCCGGCGCTGGCGCTGACGGAATAAGTATATCCCCCGCTCGTCCAGATGGCAAGGCTGACCCTTCCGGCATCACCCTTCATCGTGACTTCCCGGCCGTCCACCTCGAAAACCGCGGTCTCAGCGTAACGGTTGTAGTCGCCGCTGACGTCCTCCGCTCCGGCGCCCTTGCGGACACAGACCGTATTATCTCCGCTCCCGTACCGGATGTCGATCAGTTCGCCGTCAATGGCGGAGATGAGGACGCAGTCATGATTCCCCACAGACTTCGGTGCACGCATCCCGAAGCCGGCAATCTCGCCCGCTTCCGCGAGCGAACTGCAGTCGATGAATGGGCTCGGGATCTGTACGCCGTTCTGGTTCGTCCCGGCAGCGATCACGATCTTTCCATCTTCCAGAGCAACGGCGCCGTTGCCCAGAAGCACGTTGAACATTTCCAGAGGGACGTAAGTGGTGCCGTCCGCGACGTAGGGGGCCGCGCCCAAATGCAGGGGCGCCGTGGCGCCAACAGCCCCCTCGATGCTGGTGATCGCCTGGTAGGAATCCTCCCCGATGGTGATGGTCATGTGCATCTCTCCGCTGTCAACGGTAACGGTTCCATCGCCGTTCCAGGCTACGGTAAAGCCCAGCTGCTCGGCGATCGTCCGCAGGGGCACGATGATGACGGCGTCCACAGACACGTCCTTCCCGTTGATCTCGAAGGTATAGCGCCCCGCGGTTTCCTCCGGCGCCTCCGAAATCAACGCAGGGGACTCGGAAATCTGCGCGGGGGATTCCGCCCCGGCTGCAGCTGCCGGCGTGAACACGGTGCAGGCCGCCGTCAGGGACATCAGAGCAGCAATCATTTTCTTCATGGCAATAACCTTCCTTTCCTGTTACAGAGCTTACCTTTGAACTGCATTTTTGCCGTTCTGCCTGAAATACAGCTGAGCCTCCGGAAATGTTGCAGTGCGGAAAAAAATTCCGACCCCGCCGACGAAAAAAGCCGCCTGCCAGCCTGCCGGCCCGGCGCAGCGAGCGCGCTCTGACTTTTGAAAAAAGTCGGAGCAAGCGATACGAAGCTTGCTCCGACGTGGAGGGGGTGATTAAAATTACCCTTTTTCAAGGTCAGAAAAAAACCGCCGCGCAGCGGCGGACCCAAACCGGAGCCCAGCGATAGCGGGTCCGGTTTGGAAGCGACTGCGCCCGCAGGCGCGTTTCGAAGCGCAACCGCCGCACTGCGGCGGCTTTTGGCGCTGAGATGGAGCAGCAGAATGAGCGCGCGATGAGCTTTGTCATGAAATGAAAAAGCTCGTCGCAAGCGATATGTCGCTTGCGACGAGCTGGTGCGCCTGAAGGGACTCGAACCCACACGCATCGCTGCACGAGAACCTAAATCTCGCATGTCTGCCAATTCCATCACAGGCGCATATTCATTTTGAGATCGCGGGCGCCGGAAGCAGAGCGGACAATCTGCCGCCTAGGTGACGGCGCCGAAATCCCGCATGGCTGCCGATTCCGCCGTGTCCGCGTGCGCTGCCGCGGCGGCAACGTCATCGTACCACATTACCGCCGGAAGGTCAAGGCAGCGCGCCGGATTTGCGGCGTTTCCACTACGAATCCGACGGCGCGGTCCGCTGCGGCCGAATCTTTGCTTGACACCATCCCGTTCCGCCATTACAATAGATACCGGAGCAACATGCAGCCGCCGCGGCGGAACGACCGGGGATCGTGCCGCCCCCGGCGGCTTTTATGTGTACCCAAACCGAAGATAAGGAGGTGTATTCGCAGAATTATGGAGCCTATGCAAATCATTCTTCCCATCATCGTTGGGCTGGTATGTGCGGTCCTCTTCTTCTTCGTCGGTGTCCAGTATCGCAGAAAAGTGGCGGAAAAGGAGATCGGCGGCGCCGAGGAGGAGGCCAAGCGCATCATCAACGAGGCCCTCAAGGCCGCGGAGAACAAGAACCGCGAGCTGCTGCTGGAGGCCAAGGAAGAGATCCATAAATCGCGTACCGAATACGAGAAAGAGGTCAAGGATCGCCGCGCCGACCTGCAGAAGCAGGAGCGCCGCCTTCAGCAGAAGGAGGAGTCCCTGGACAAGAAGATCGACGCCCACGAGAAGCGCGAGGAGGAGCTCAACCGCAAGCTGCAGAACGTGGCCGCCGCCCAGGAGGAGGTCGACCAGCTCAAGCGCAGCGAGATGGAGGTGCTCGAGCGTATCTCCGGCCTGACCCAGGAGGACGCAAAGAACTACCTGCTCTCCAACATCGAGTCCGAGGTCCGGCACGAGACGGCCATGAAGATCAAGGAGGTCGAGACCCAGCTCAAGGAGGAGGCCGACGAGCGCGCCCGCGAGATCATCGCCACCGCCATCCAGCGCTGCGCCGCCGACCACGCCGCCGAGGCCACCGTCTCGGTCGTCCCCCTGCCCAACGACGAGATGAAGGGCCGCATCATCGGCCGTGAGGGCCGCAACATCCGCACCTTGGAGACGATCACCGGCGTCGACCTCATCATCGACGACACCCCCGAGGCCATCACCGTCTCCAGCTTCGACCCCATCCGCCGGGAGATCGCCCGGCTGGCGCTGGAGAAGCTGATCGTCGACGGCCGCATCCACCCCACCCGCATCGAGGACACCGTGGAGAAGGCCCGCCGCGAGGTGGAGCACACCATCAAGCAGGAGGGCGAGCGCGCCACGTACGAGACGGGCATCCACAACCTCCACCCGGAGCTCATCAAGCTCCTGGGCCGCCAGAAGTACCGCACCAGCTACGGGCAGAACGTCCTGAACCACTCCATCGAGGTGGCCCACATCGCCGGCCTCATGGCCAGCGAGCTGGGCGTGGACGTGACGCTGGCCAAGCGCGCCGGCCTGCTCCACGACCTGGGCAAGTCGGTGGACCACGAGATGGAGGGCAGCCACGTGCAGCTGGGCGTGGAGCTGGCCCGGAAGTACAAGGAAAACCCCGTGGTCGTCAACGCCATCGAGGCCCACCACGGCGACGTGGAGCCGCAGACCGTCATCGCCTGCCTGGTGCAGGCGGCCGACGCCATCTCGGCCGCCCGTCCCGGCGCCCGGCGCGAGAACGTCGAGAACTATATCCGCCGGCTGGAGAAGCTGGAGGAGCTCACCGGGTCGTACCCCGGCGTCGAGAAGGCGTACGCCATCCAGGCCGGCCGCGAGGTCCGCATCATGGTCAAGCCCGAGGAGGTCAGCGAGGACAACATGATCCTCCTGGCCCGGGACATCGCCCGGAAGATCGAGAGCGAGCTGGAGTATCCCGGCCAGATCAAGATCAACGTCATCCGCGAGACGAAGGCCGTGGACTACGCCAAGTAAATCCGCATTGCCGCCCCGGCCGCCGCAAGGCGGCCGGGTTGTTTTTTGCGGAAAAGCTGATATACTGATACCATTCTGAAACTTTACGGAGGAGCCATGGAACTGAACGTATTGGCCGTGGGCGACGTGGTGGCGCCGGCGGGACTGAACTATCTGGGGAAGCATCTGCGCAGCCTGAAGCGGGAGCTGGGGGCGGACTTCTGCGTCGTCAACGGCGAGAACGCGGCCATGGTGGGCCTGACGCCGGCCCACGCCGAGCAGATCTTCGACGCCGGGGCCGACGTCATCACCCTGGGCAACCACACCTGGAACCAGCGGGACATCGTCCCGTACCTGGGCGACTGCCCGTACATCCTGCGGCCGGCCAACTTCCCGCCGCAGCAGCCGGGCCGCGGCTGGGGCGTGTTCGAGACGAAGGCCGGGCCGGTGCTGGTGCTGAACCTGATCGGCCGGTGCGGCATGCCCTTCGGGCCGGACAACCCGTTCCTGCTGGCCGAGCGGGTGCTGCGGGAGGAGGCGGCGCGGCCGGTGCTGGTGGACTTCCACGCCGAGGCCACGTCGGAGAAGCTGGCCATGGGCTACCTGCTGGACGGCCGGGCTGCCGCCGTCTGGGGCACCCACACCCACGTGCCCACGGCCGACTGCCAGATCCTGCCCAGCGGCACCGGCTACGTCACCGACCTGGGCATGACCGGCCCGGCCCGGTCGGTGCTGGGCGTGATGCCGGAGCAGTCGGTGGCCAATTTCCGCGGCGACCTGACGGGACGCTTCAAGCCGGCGCCGGGGCCGTGCAAGCTGGAGGGCGCGCTGTTCACCGTGGATATGGCCACGGGCCGCTGCACCGCGGCCCGGCGGGTGGAGCGCCATGGTTAGCTTCCTCCACGCCGCCGACCTGCACCTGGACTCGCCCTTCCGCGCCCTGCCGCCGGAGCAGGCCGCGGTCCGCCGGCGGGAGCAGCGGCAGCTGCTGGACGAGCTGGCCCGGCTGGTGGCCCGGCGGAAGTGTGACCTGGTACTCCTGGCCGGGGACGTGCTGGACGGCGCCGCCGCCCGGCCCGAGACGGTGGAGGCCCTGCGCCGCTGCCTGGAGGCGTGCCGCGTGCCGGTGTTCCTGGCGCCGGGCAACCACGACTGCTTCGTCCCCGGCAGCCCGTACGCCGCCGGCAGCTGGCCGGGGAACGTCCGCATCTTCACCGGGGAGCAGCCCCGGTCGGTGGCGCTGGAGGAGCTGGGCGTCCGGGTCTGGGGCGCGGCGTTCCGGGGGCCGGAGGCGCCGCCGCTGCTGGCGGGCTTCACGGCGCCGCGGGAGGAGCTGCTGCAGCTCATGGTGCTCCACGGGGACGCCTCGGGTGCCCCGGGGCCGTACAACCCCGTGTCCCGGGCCGAGATCGCGGCCTCGGGCCTGGACTATCTGGCCCTGGGCCACGTCCACACGGCGTCGGGCCTGCTGCGGGCCGGCGCCACGGCCTACGCCTGGCCCGGCTGCGCCATGGGGCGCGGCTTCGACGAGACGGGGCCGAAGGGCGTCTATGTGGGCCGGCTGGAGAAGGGCGGCTGCCGCCTGGAGTTCGTCCCGCTGCCGGGGCGGCAGTACCACGCGCTGGCCGTGGAGGCCGGGGACGACCCGGCTGCGGCCGTCCTGGCGGCGCTGCCGCCGGACGCGGCGCGGGACTGCTTCCGCATCCGGCTGACGGGCGCGTGCCCGCCGCCGGACCTGGCGGCCGTCCGGGCGGCCCTGGAGGGCCGCTGCTGGAGCCTGGAGCTGCGGGACGAGACGGTGCTGCCCCGGGACGTCTGGGCCCGGCGCGGAGAGGACAGCCTGACCGGCGCGTTTCTCGACGCCCTGGCCGGGCTGGAGGCCGACGGGGCCCTGCGGGAGCGGGCCGCGCAGCTGGGCCTGGCGGCCCTGGAGGGACGGGAGCTATGATTCTCAGAAGCATGACGGCCGTCTACGGCCGTCTGGACGGCGAGACCCTGGCGCTGCAGCCGGGGCTCAACGTCCTGGAGGCGCCCAACGAGGCGGGGAAGTCCACGTGGGCGGCATTTCTGCTGGCCATGCTCTACGGCGTGGACACCGGCCAGCGGGCCACGCGGACGGCGCTGCCGGAGAAGGCCCGCTGCCTGCCCTGGAGCGGGAAACCGCCCCAGGGACGCGTGGAGCTGACGTGGCAGGGCCGGGACGTGACGCTGGAGCGGACCACGTCCGGCCGCCTGCCCCTGGGCCGCTGCCGGGCGTACGACACGGCCGGCGGCGGGGAGATCGCGGCCCTGGCCGGCGGCGACTGGGGCCGGCAGCTGCTGGGGGTGGAGCGCAGCGTCTACGAGCGCAGCGGCTTCCTCCGGGGCGGCGCCCTGGCCCTGACGGCGGACCACGCCCTGGAGGCCCGGCTCAACGCCCTGGTGGCCTCCGGCGACGAGGGAGCCAGCGCCGGGGCGGCCCTGGAGCGGCTGCGGGAGCGGCGGAACCGGCTGGGCCGGGCGCGCACCGGCCGGCTGGACCAGGCCCGCGGGGAGCTGGCCCGGGTGACGGCGCAGCTGGAGGAGCTGCGGGACCTGGGCCGGACGTGTGCGGAGCTGGAGGCCCGTCTGGCGGATCTGGAGGCCCGCCGGGCGCGGCTGACCCGGGAGACCGCGGCGCAGCAGGCCGGCGCCGGGGCGGAGGTCCGCCGCCGGCTGGAGGAGGCCCGGGCCGCCTGGGAGCGGGAGCAGGGCTTCCTGGCTGAGAAGGCCGGGACGGTGGCGGGCCTGCCGGAGCTGCCGACGCTCCAGGAGCTGCTGCGGCGGCTGGAGCGGCCGGACGACGGCGGGGAGCCGGACGCGGGGCCGGAGCCGCCGCTGCCGGAGCTTCCGCCGTCCCTGGCGGGGCTGGACGCCGACGGCGTCCTGGAGCGGGCCGCGGCCGACGGGGCGCGGCTGGCCCGGCTGGAGGCGCCGCCGCAGCTGGCCCCGGGGCGGGCGGGACTGCTGGCGGCCCTGGCGGCTATTGCCGCGGGGCTGACGGCGGCCGCGGCATGGCTGGTGTCGCCGTGGGCGGCCGTGCCCGGCGGGGCGATCACGGCGCTGCTGGCCGCGCTGGCGGCTGTGCGGGCCCGGCGGAACCGGCGGGCACGGGCCGAGGCTGCGGCCCTGCTGGCCGGGTACGGCGCCGCCGACGGCGGCGATCTGCAGCGGATCGCCCGGCAGGCCGGCCAGGCCCTGGGCCGGCGGGCCCGGTGGGCGGCGGCGAAGGCCGACGCGGAGGCCGCCCGCCAGGCGGCCCGGCAGCGGCGCGAGACGGCGCTGCTGGCGGAGGTGCAGTCCTTCGCCCCGGAGGCGCAGACGCCGGAGGCGGCCCGGGCGGCCGTCCGCCGGGCCGTGCACCTGCGGCAGTTCCACGCGGCGGCCCAGCGGTCGGAGGCCCAGGCACGGGTCCGGTACGAGGCTCTGCGGGACGCGGTGGGCAGCCTGCCCGCCGGCGGGCCGGGGGAGCCGGCGCGGCTGGCGTCGGTCCGGCGGGAGCTGGAGGACGTCCGCTCCCGGCTGGACGTGCGCCGCGGCCGGCTGGAGGCCTCCGGCGACCCGGCGGAGCTGGAGGCCCGGCGGGAGGCCCTGGTGGCGGAGATCGCCGGGCTGGAGCGGGAGTGCGCCGCCCTGGACCTGGCCATGGACGCCATGGGCCGGGCCGACGAGGCCCTGCGGGCCAGGTTTGCCCCGCAGATCCACCGGCTGGCCGGGGAATACCTGGCCCGGCTCACCGGCGGACGGTACGACTGCGTGCTGCTGGACCGGACCATGGCCGTCCGGGTCCGGGAGGCCGGCGGGACGGTGACGCGCCCGGCGGCGGCCCTGAGCAGCGGCACGGCCGACCAGCTGTACCTGGCGGTGCGGCTGGCGGTGAGTCAGACGCTGCTGCCGCCGGAGGCCCCGCTGGTGCTGGACGACGCGCTGCTGGCCTTCGACGACGGGCGCCACGGCGCGGCCATGGCGCTGCTGCAGGACCTGGGGCGGCAGCGGCAGATCCTGCTGTTCACGTGCCAGGGCCGGGAACGGGCCTGGCTGGAGACCCACGGAAAGGACTGAATCACCCCGATGCTCAACGAGACGATCCGCGCCCTCAGCCGGGAGCAGCTGCTCTCGCTGCTGGAGAGCGACGCGAAAAACTGGCTGGCCACCGACGGCTACTGGTTCCAATCCATCGAGCGGAAGTACGGCATGGACGAGGCCATGTTCCACGACATCGAGATGTGGCGGGGCTTCGCCGTCACGGAGGCCCGGCGGCTCCGGAAGTTCCTGGCCCTGCCGGAGCACCCGGGGCTCGACGGCCTGGCCCTGGCCCTGGAGCTGCGGCTCCACAGCCGCTGCAGCCCGTCGGCCCTGGAGCGGACGGCGGACGGGCGGCTGCGGTTCCGCTACCTCCGCTGCCGCGTCCAGGACGCCCGCAGCGGCAAGGGAATGCCGCTGCACCCGTGCCGGGTGGTGGGGGAGATCGAATTCGCCGCCTTCGCCCGGACCATCGACGACCGCATCCGGTGCCGCTGCCTCAGCTGCTACCCGGAGATCACCGACGACTCCTGCGCCTGTGCCTGGGAGTTCTCCATACCGGCGGCGGAATGAGCCGCGGCCATCAGCGGCGGGCGGAGGCCCGCCGCTCAAACTGTCGATAAACCGCTCCGGCCGAAGGATTCGGAGGGAGGGAAAGTGTGAAAGGGGACCGTCAGGGTCCCCTTTCGCGTTCAATCAAACCCGAATTTGCAACTT
>CAJFNY010000014.1 GCA_904395865.1 uncultured Oscillospiraceae bacterium | reverse complement strand
TGGAATCGGTAGACAGGCACGTTTGAGGGGCGTGTGGCAACAGTCGTGGGAGTTCAAGTCTCCTCTCTCGCACCACGTCGGAGCAAGCTTTGTTTCGCTTGCTCCGATTTTTTTCAGACATCCCAATGCGCGCACGCCGAAACGTACGGCCGCGGCGCTGCCAACGGACCGCAGCTCACAGGCTGCGGCCTTTTTCTTCCTGAAAGGAGGCTTCGCATGAAGCGCGAAACGGAAGCCATCGAGATCTATGGTGCGCGGGTGCACAATCTGCGGGACGTGGATGTCCGGATCCCGCTGCATCAGATCGTCGGGATTGCCGGCGTGTCCGGCTCCGGGAAGTCCTCCCTGGCTTTGGGCGTGCTGTACGCCGAGGGCTCCCGGCGGTATCTGGAGGCGCTGTCCACGTACACCCGCCGGCGGATGACCCAGGCCGCCAGGGCGGACGTGGACGAGGTGCGCTACGTTCCGGCCGCCCTGGCGCTGCACCAGCGGCCCGGCGTCCCCGGCATCCGCAGCACCTTCGGCACCGGCACAGAACTGCTCAACAGCCTGCGCCTCCTGTTTTCCCGCCTGGCCAGCCACTGCTGTCCCAACGGCCACTATGTGGAGCCGACGCTGTCCGTGGCGACCGGGCAGCCGCTGACGTGCCCGGTGTGCGGCGAGACGTTTTACGCCCCCGGTGCCGAGGAGCTGGCCTTCAACAGCCAGGGCGCCTGCCGTACCTGCAGCGGCACCGGCATCGTCCGGACCGTGGACCGCGCTACGCTGGTGCCCGACGACTCCCTGACCATCGACCAGGGCGCCGTGGCCCCGTGGAACAGCCTCATGTGGTCGCTGATGACCGACGTCTGCCGCGCCATGGGCGTCCGCACCGACGTTCCCTTCCGGGAGCTGACGGACGCGGAGAAGGACATCGTCTACAACGGCCCCGCGGAGAAGCGCCACATCCTCTACCACAACAAGAACTCCGACCAGACCACCGAGCTGGACTTCACGTACTTCAACGCCGTCTACACCGTGGAGAACGCCCTCTCCAAGGTGCAGGACGAGAAGGGCATGAAGCGGGTGGAGCGTTTCCTGCGGGAGGACGTCTGCCCCGACTGCGGCGGGACACGGCTTTCCGAGGCGGCCCGGCGGCCGCGGGTCCGGGGCATCGGCCTGGATGAGGCCTGCCGGATGCCGCTGACGGAGCTGCAGCGCTGGGTGGACGGCGTGCCGGATTCGCTGCCGGAGGCCATGCGCCCCATGGCGGAGAGCATCTGCGGCGCGTTTTCGTCTGTGGCGCGGCGGCTGCTGGAGCTGGGCCTGGGCTATCTGAGCCTGGACCGCGCCGCCGCCACCCTCTCCACCGGCGAGCGGCAGCGGATGCAGCTGGCCCGCGCCGTCCGCAACCGGACCACAGGCGTGCTGTACGTGCTGGATGAGCCGTCCATCGGCCTGCATCCGTCCAATCTGGTGGGCCTCCGACGGGTCATGGACGACCTGGTGGCCGACGGGAACTCGGTGGTACTGGTGGACCACGACACGCAGCTGCTGGCCGGGGCCGACTGGCTCCTGGAGATGGGTCCCGGTGCCGGGGCCGACGGCGGCCGCGTGGTGGCCCAGGGAACGGCTTCGGATCTGGCGGCCTGCCCGGACTCGCGCATCGGCCCGTACCTCTGCGGCCGCGCGGCGGTGCGGATGCCGCCGCCGGCGGAGCCCGGCGGCCTGTTCGACCGGGGCGCCATCCGCCTGTGCACCGGAGCCATCCACACGGTGCAGCCGCTGGAGGCGGTGCTTCCCAAGGGCCGGCTGACGGTCGTCACCGGCGTCTCCGGCTCCGGCAAGACGACGCTGATCCTGGAGAGCCTCGTGCCGGCACTGGAGGCGGCCGTGGCCGGGAAGCCCCTGCCGGACCACGTCCGTTCGGTGGACGCACCGGACATCGGCCGCGTCCGGCTCATCGACGCCACGCCCATCGGCATCAACGTCCGCTCCACCGTGGCCACGTACGCCAACGTCCACGACGACCTGCGCCGCCTGTTCGCCCGTCTGCCGGAGGCCAGGGCCCGCGGCTGGAAGGCCGGCGACTTCTCATACAACACCGGACGGCTCCGCTGCCCCACGTGCGACGGCACGGGCGTCATCAGCCTGGACGTCCAGTTCCTGCCGGACGTGGACATCCCCTGCCCCGACTGCCGCGGCGCCCGGTACGGCCGGGACGCCGGCGCCGTCCGCTATACGGCCGGGTCCGGCGCATCATTCTCCCTGCCGGAGCTGATGGCCATGGACATCCGCACGGCGCTGGCTGCCTGCGCCGACTGGAAAACCGTCCGCCAGCGGCTGGAGACGCTGGACCGGCTGGGGCTGGGCTACCTGACCCTGGGCGAGGCGACGCCGAGCCTCTCCGGCGGCGAGGCCCAGCGGCTGAAGCTGGCCAGCGAGATGGGCCGCGGGCAGGAGGACACGGTGTTCGTCTTTGACGAGCCCACCATCGGCCTCCACCCGCTGGACGTGCAGACGCTGCTGACCGTCTTTCGCACACTGCTGGACAACGGCGCCACCGTCGTCGTCATCGAGCACGACCTGGACGTGATCCGCAGCGCGGACTATCTCATCGACATGGGCCCCGGCGGCGGCGCCGAGGGCGGCCGCATCGTGGCCGCCGGCACGCCGGAACAGGTGGCCGCGGAGCCGCGCAGCATCACCGGGCGGTTTCTGGCTCCCGCCGCTCCGTAGCCCGCTCTGCGCCTGCCGGCCCCGCGGCGTCGCGGGGCCGGCTTTTCCGTTCCGGTCCGGCATGGCATGCCATGAAAATTAAGCATTCGACATCCTTTCCCGTTTGCTGTATACTGAATCTGTTTTCAACAGGCTCGGAGCCCTGCAGCCCGGAGCCATGCACCGCGCGGAAGGAAGGATGCAATTTGACCAAGCGTATCGCAGCTCTGCTGGTCGTGCTGGCAATGTTACCGGCCATGGCGGCCTGCGGCGGAGCGGTCTCCGCCGAGACGGACTGGACGCCGGCCCAGATGGCAGAAGCCATCTGGAACTCGCAGACGCCGGCCGAGGCCGTGCCGCTGCTCCCCGGGAACGCCGTGTACGACGTCCTTCTGACGGACAGCTACCTGCTGGACGCCGCCGCGGTGGAGGACGGCGCCGTCTGGACCTCCGCCGCCACGGCGGCCCAGGAGATCGCCGTGCTGCGGCTGGCAAACCCGGCGGATGCCGACACGGTGCAGGCGGCGCTGGAGGCGTACCTGACCGCCCGTGCCGCAGTCTTTTTCGGCTACATGCCGGACGAAGCCGCCATTCTGGAGGCCTCATCCGTCGCCGTCCGCGGCCCGTACGTGGCGCTGCTGGCCTGCAGCGACGTGAGCGCCGCGGAGGCAGCCTTCGAACGCTGCTTCACGGAGGCGCCGCCGGAGACGGACCCGGCGGAAGCCCTGCCATCGGCCGGAGGCGGCGCAGGCGCTTCGGACGGCAGCAGCGACGACGCAGCGCCGCTTCCCGCCCCCGGGCAGGACGACGAAGCGGCGGACGGGACAGACGATTCCACAGACGTCAGCCTCCCTTCCGGCGATGACACCGGGCAGGGCGATGCCCCCGACCCGTCCGGCACCGACACGGACGCCGCCATTCCGCTCCCCTGGTCGTACGACGAGGATCGGCTGCTGGCCGCCTGGGAGGCCGGCGACTGGTCTCAGCTGGCGGAGGAGGACCAGCAGATTCTGGACGTCTGCTCCCAGGTCCTCGCCGGGATCACGGCCGCCTATGAGACGGACTACGCGCGGGAGCTGGCCGTCCACGACTGGATGCTGGCCAACGGCCGCTACGACAACGACACCCTGAGCACCTGGACGGAGGAGCAGGCTAGCCCCAACAACGAGAACCCCTACGGCTTCCTCGTGGACGGCGTCGGCATCTGCTACGGATACGCCTCCACCTTCCAGCTGTTCATGCGCCTGCTCGGCATCGAGTGCATCACTGTGGAGGGCACGGCCTACGGATATACGACGCCCCACGCCTGGAACCAGGTGCAGCTGGACGGAGAATGGTACTGCGTCGACGTGACCTGGGACGACCCGACGGTCTCCTACACCGTCAGCGACGCCGCTGCCCACCGGTACTTCAACGCCACCGGCGACTTCTTCCGCAGCACCGACCACCAGTGGGATGAGAGCGCCGTCCCCGCCGCCGAGGGCACCGCATACGCCTGGCAGTAGCCGCAGAATCCGCCGCATCATACATCGCGCGCCGCTCCCGGCCCTCACAGGGCCGGAGGCGGCGCGCGCAGCTTCACGGGGTCAGTCCTGCTGACCCTTGTATTTCTTTCGCGTGGCAATTCCGCCGCGGATGTGACGTTCCGCCTTGTTGACCTCCATCACCTGCTTCACCTGCAGGTACAGCGGCCGGTTGCAGACGGCCAGACGCTCCGACAGGTCCTTGTGGACCGTCGACTTGGAAATACCGAACTTTTGGGCGGCCGCCCGGACGGTGGCGCGGTTTTCGATCATGTACACAGCCAGATTACAGGCCCGTTCTTCAATGTTCTCCTTCACGTGCGCACCTCCTTAGCTGTGTGTCCGGAACCAATATATGTGCGGCCCCGGCCGCGTATACAGCCCACAGGAATTTTCCATCGCCCTTCCGCTTCGGCTCTGAATGTGCTATAATAGATAAAACGCGCTTTGGGCGCAGCGTTCAAAGGGGTCGACGTCGGTGCACTGGAAGGACTTGTTCATCGCCATGCCGCTGCGGCAGTGGCTGCTGCGGATGTTTCAAGGAGTTCTCGTGGGCAGCGGCGCCATCCTTCCCGGCATCAGCGGCGGCGTGCTGTGTGTGCTCTTCGGGCTCTACGCGCCGATGATGGAGTTCTTCGCCCATCCCTTCCGCAATTTCCGCCGTCTGTTCCCCCAGCTCTTCCCTGCCGGCGTCGGCTGGGCCCTGGGCTTTCTGCTCTTTGCCAAGCTCCTGACGCTTCTCTTTTCCGCCGACGCCAACGTGGCCACCTGGCTGTTCATCGGGCTGATCGCCGGCTCCTTCCCCGGCCTCTGCCGCCAGGCCGGCCGCCGCGGCCGTTCCCCTGCGGGATACACCGCCCTGGCCGTCAGCTTTGCGGGGCTGCTGACTCTGTTCCTGGTGCTGCGGCACGGCTCCGGCGTGCAGATCGCGCCGACTCCCTGGTGGTTCGGCTTCTGCGGCGTCCTTTGGGGGCTGAGCCTCGTGCTGCCCGGCGTCAGCGCCTCGTCGACGCTGCTGTTTCTGGGGCTCTTTGAGCCCATGACCGCCGGCATCGCCGCGCTGCGCCCGCTCGTTATCGTGCCCATCTTCCTGGGTGCCGGACTGACGGTGGTGCTGATGGCCAGGTTCATCAGCTGGATTTTCCGGCGCTTCTACTGCGCTGCGTACCATGCAATCCTCGGCTTCGTGCTGGCCTCCACCGTAGTGATCGTCCCAGTCTCCTACGGCGGGCCGGCCGAGGCGCTGCTCTGCCTGCTCTGCGCCGCCGCCGGCTTCGCCGCCGCCTGGTGGCTCAGCCGGTGGGAATCCCCCCATGGCAACGCCTGACCGAATCGTTTGGAGGTGCTCATGTACGACATTCTGATCGTCGGCGGCGGCCCCGCCGGTGTCTCCGCCGCGCTGACCGCCCGCAGCCGCGGCCGCACCGCTTTGCTGCTGGCCAACCCGCCCCACACCAGCCCCCTGGCCCGGGCGGCGCTCGTGACCAACTATCCCGGCATGGACGCCGTCAGCGGCCTCCAGATGCTGGAGGCCATGCACCGCCAGCTTCGCGCCCAGGAGATCCCCGTGGTGGAGGGCAAGGTCGTGCAGGCCATGGCCGCAGGCGACCGCTTCGTCTGCGCCGCAGGCTCTGAGGTCTACGAGGGCCGGAGCCTGATCCTGGCCGTGGGTACGGCGCCCCGCAGCACCATCGGCGGCGAGGCGGACTATCTGGGCCGCGGCCTCAGCTACTGTGCCACATGCGACGGCATGCTGTACCGCGGCCGGACGGTAGCCGTTCTGGGTTTCGGTGCCGAGGCGCCGGCGGAGGCGGCGTTCCTGGCCTCCATCGGCTGCAGGGTGCTGTATTTCGGGAAATCCGCCGCCGCACCGGCCCTGCCGGCAGGTATGGAATACCGCCGGGCCGTGCAGTATAGCCTCCAGGGGGACGGCAGCCGGGTGACCGGCCTGCTGGCCGACGGCTTCCTCTATCCGGTGGACGGCGTCTTTCTTCTGCGGGACAATCTGGCGGCAGACAGTCTGCTGCCGGGCCTTGCGATGGACGGCGGTCATATCCGGGTAGACCGGGACATGGCGGCGTCCATTCCCGGCGTATTCGCGGCCGGAGACTGTGTCGGCCGCCCCTATCAGGTGGCCAAGGCCGCCGGCGAAGGCAACATTGCCGCCCTCTCAGCGGACCGCTGGCTGACGGCATAATCACGAAAGGAGATCTCATTATGGCTGTTTTGCATTTGACAGAATCCAATTTCGACGAAACCATCGCCCAGGGCGTCACGCTGGTGGATTTCTGGGCCACGTGGTGCGGCCCGTGCCGCATGCTGGCGCCGGTCATTGAGCAGCTGGCTGCCCAGTACGACGGCCGCGCCAAGGTGGCCAAGGTGGACATCGACGCGGAGGCGGGGCTTGCCAACCGGTTTGGAATCATGAGCATCCCGACCGTCCTGATCTTCCAGGACGGCACCCTGCAGAACCAGGCCGTCGGCGTTCAGCCGGCCGCCGCCTATCAGAAGTTCCTGGACGAAGCCCTGATGGGCTGAGCCGGGGCAGTCCGTCTGCCGGCCCTCGGGCCGGCATCGGCTGTTTCGACGAATTTTCACAAATTCTTTCCGGGAACTTCATCATCCTTACCTATTGAAAATCCCAGAAAATCAGGAATAATGGAGATAGACGGAAACCAAAGACGAAACCAGGAAAGGGGCATACAGCAACATGCAGGAACTGAAGGAGCGCATTCTCAAGGAGGGCAAGGTCCTGCCCGGCAACATCATCAAGGTGGACGGCTTCCTCAATCACCGGATCGATACGAAGCTGATGCAGGACATTGCCGATGAATTCGCCCACTACTTCGACTTGCGCCAGGTCTCGCTGATTATGACGGCCGAGGCCAGCGGCATCGCCCTGGCCACCATCTGCGCCCACCGCTGGGGCCTGCCGATGGTCTTTGCCAAGAAGGCCAAGAGCGACAACATCGAAGGCGGGCTGTATCAGAGCAGCATCTTCTCGTATACATACAAGAAAAAGGTGACGCTGCTGGTGTCCCAGGAATGGATTAAGCCGTCGGACCACGTGCTGATCATCGACGATTTCATGGCCAACGGCGAGGCCGTCCGCGGCCTGTGCGACATCGTCCGAACGGCGGGCGCCACCCTGGTGGGCGTCGGCTGCGCCGTGGAGAAGGGCTTCCAGGGCGGCGGTGATCGCCTGCGCTCCTCCGGAATCAATCTCAAGTCCCTGGCCATCATCGAGCAGGCGGACGAAAACGGCATCCTCTTCCGCGAGGACTGAACCGGTCCGTCTGTGCAGCCTCCCTGCCCCCATTTGCGTCTTGATCGGCATCGGAATTCGGAAAGGGATTCTTACCGGCGAAAGATTCCGCCCATGTCGTCTCGTCGCCGGGCGCGCCGGTGCAGATCGGGTCCCACCGCGGTGGCGTACGGGAGCTGCCAAGTTTCCCAGTTTGAGAAGGAGGAGAGCATTCCTTTGCCGAAACAGTCGATTCTGATCCTGGATTTCGGCGGTCAGTACAATCAGCTGATCGCCCGGCGCGTGCGTGAGTGCAGCGTCTACTGCGAGGTCAAGCCCTATACGACGCCGCTTGCGGAGCTGAAGGCCATGGAGCCCATCGGCATGATCTTTACCGGCGGGCCCAACAGTGTCTACGCCGCCGGCTCGCCGCAGGTGGATCCGGAGATTTTCACCTGGGGGATCCCGATCCTCGGCATCTGCTACGGCTGCCAGCTGATGGCCCAGAGCCTTGGCGGGCGTGTCACGGAAGCCGCCGACGACACTGCCCGGGAATACGGAAAGACCGAAACGTACTATCAAACCGACTGCCGGCTGTTCCAGGGGCTGCCGGCTCAGGGCGTCTCCTGGATGAGCCACGGCGATTACATGGAGCGGGTACCCGACGGCTTCTCGCTGGTGGCCCACTCGGACGCCTGCCCCAACGTCGCCATCTGCGATGAGGCCCGCGGCTTCTACGGCGTCCAGTTCCACCCCGAGGTCAACCACACGGAGCACGGCGTGGACATGATCCGCAATTTCCTCTACCGCGTCTGCGGCGCCACCGGCGACTGGACCATGGGAGACTACTGCCGTACGGCCGTGGCAGCCATTCGGGAGAAGGTCGGCAGCGGCCGCGTCCTGTTGGCCCTGTCCGGCGGCGTGGACTCGTCCGTGGCCGCCGCGCTGCTGGCCGAGGCCGTCGGCAGCCAGCTGACGTGCGTCTTTGTGGACCACGGCCTGATGCGGAAGGACGAGGGCGACGAGGTGGAGGCCGCGTTCTCCCGCTGGAATCTGAATTTCATCCGCGTCGACGCCGAGCAGCGCTTCCTTGCGAAGCTTGCCGGCGTCACGGAGCCGGAGGAAAAGCGCAAGATCATCGGTGCGGAGTTCATCCGCGTCTTTGAGGAAGAAGCGAAAAAAATCGGTCAGGTGGACTTCCTGGCCCAGGGCACCATCTATCCCGACGTCATCGAGTCGGGCGCCGGTGACGCGGCCGTCATCAAGAGCCACCACAACGTCGGCGGCCTGCCGGATTACGTCGACTTCAAGGAGATCATCGAGCCGCTGCGGATGCTGTTCAAGGACGAGGTCCGCCAGCTGGGCCGTGAGCTGGGGCTGCCGGAGTATCTCGTCATGCGCCAGCCGTTCCCCGGCCCGGGGCTTGCCATCCGGATCATCGGTGAGATCACCAAGGAGAAGGCGGATCTGCTGCGGGAGGCGGACGCCATCTTCCGCGCGGAAATTGCCGCCGCCGGCGAGGACCGGAACGTCAACCAGTACTTCGCCGTCCTGACGAACACGCGCTCCGTAGGCGTCATGGGCGACGGCCGGACGTACGACTATACCGTGGCGCTGCGGGCCGTGACGACGAGCGACTTCATGACCGCCGACTGGGCCCGGATCCCGTACGATCTGCTGGATCGGATCTCGACGCGCCTCGTCAACGAGGTGCCCGGCATCAACCGGATCGTCTACGACATCACTTCGAAGCCGCCGGCCACGGTGGAATGGGAGTAACCAAATCACAAAATCCCGCCCGGCTGCTGCGCTGCCGGGCGGACAACTCACGGAGGAAATGATATGGAAATGAATCAGCGTCCCGAATCGATGGAGCGGATCACGACCCCTGCCCTTGCGGAGCAGTTCATCCAGGAGCAGCTTGCCGCCATTCAGGCACAGGTGGGCGATAAGAAGGTGCTGCTGGCCCTCTCCGGCGGCGTTGACTCGTCGGTGGTGGCCGCGCTGCTGATCCGCGCCATCGGCAAGCAGCTGGTCTGCGTCCACGTCAACCACGGCCTGCTGCGCAAGGGAGAACCGGAGCAGGTCATCGAGGTGTTCCGCAACCAGATGGACGCCAACCTGATCTACGTCGACGCCGTGGACCGCTTCCTGGACAAGCTGGCCGGCGTGGCGGAGCCGGAGCAGAAGCGCAAAATCATCGGCGCCGAGTTCATCCGCGTCTTTGAGGAAGAGGCGCGGAAGCTGGAGGGCATCGAGTTCCTGGCCCAGGGCACCATCTATCCCGACATCCTGGAGAGCGGCCCCGTCAAGGCCCACCACAACGTGGGCGGTCTGCCCGAGGATCTGAAGTTCCAGCTGGTGGAGCCGCTGCGTCTGCTGTTCAAGGACGAGGTGCGCGTCGTCGGCAAGGCGCTGGGGCTGCCCGACAGTATGGTCTACCGTCAGCCCTTCCCGGGCCCCGGCCTGGGCGTGCGCTGCCTGGGTGCCATCACCCGCGATCGCCTGGAGGCCGTCCGGGAGAGCGATGCCATTCTGCGCGAGGAGTTCGCCCGGAACGGCCTGGAGGGTAAGGTTTGGCAGTATTTCACCATCGTGCCGGACTTCAAGTCCGTCGGCGTCAAGGACGGCAAGCGCTCCTTTGAGTGGCCGGTCATCCTCCGCGCTGTGAACACGGTGGACGCCATGACCGCCACGGTGGAGGACCTCCCCTTCTCCCTGCTCCAGCGGATCACCGCCCGCATCACCGCGGAAGTCCCCGGTGTCAACCGCGTGCTCTACGACCTCACGCCGAAGCCCTGCGGCACCATCGAATGGGAGTGAAAATATTCTGATTTTTGCACAAAACCGGAATTAAACGGCGGTCTTAAAAGTTACAAAGCAAAAAAGAGGTTTGCAGTCTGCAAACCTCTTTTTTCTTGCCTGAAATGACAATTTTCAACGATATTGGAACCGAAAGGGACAACATTCAATTTCCTCCGAAAGGAAATTTTCTCATATGAAATATATCGAAGACGGGGAAAGCGAATTGCAGGGCGGGTAAACCGCCCATTTTGCTGCAATGGGAAAATAAGCTCTACGGGATAACTTTAGCTGTTCTCGGCGGTCAATACAATCTTCTGACTGCATAGTATCGCTTGAAAAATTTATTTGCTCTCCGCAACTCCCGTATCCACCGCTGGCGTCCAACGGGAGCAGGTGTGAATAACAGTACACTCCGCACTTTGCTCCATTTACGAATGCTCGCACGTTCAGATCTGGCTCCTTTGGACACGAATTGTTGTACTGCGTGGAAATCAGTGCTAAAATATTTTTAAAAACACAAAACCGACGGAACATTTGCCGGCACTATATCCTGTAAGACGTTTGCAGGGAGGCGCTGCCGGTGAACTACATTCCATTTTTTCAGTTTCTTCGCCGCTGCCTCCTGATGGACGCGAAGGAACATACCCCGCCGTGGACGGGAGAAGGCAGTACAGGAGGATTGTTTGATGAGAACAGAGAGAGAACAGATTCAGGCCCTTGTGGAACAGGGCAGGATGGGAGAGCCGCAAGCCCAGGAAGCATTGGTGCGCCTGGCCCAGAACCGGGTTTACTACCACTGCAAGAAGATGCTGAAGAACGAAGCAGATGCTCAGGATGCCACACAGGACGTGCTGATCGTCATGCTGACGAGCCTTGACAAGCTGAAGGAGCCTGCAGCCTTCTGGGGCTGGGTCAACGGCATCACGGCAAACCGCTGCCGCCACCTGCTCTCCACCCCTCACAAGGAGTGGCAGATCCCGGAGGACGACGAAGGCAACTCCATGCTGGAAAACCTGGAGAATCTGGATGAGACGCTGGTGCCGGAGAAGGTGCTGGACAATGAGGAAACCCGGCGAATGATTCTCGGTCTGGTGGACGACCTGCCGCCGGAGCAGCGGATGTGCGTGCTCTTCTACTACTACGATGAGATGAGCGTCAAGGACATTGCCCAAGCCATGGGCATCAGTGAAGGCACGGTGAAAAGCCGTCTGAACTACG